>NZ_SMKP01000415.1:0-1373 GCF_004349015.1 Nonomuraea diastatica | reverse complement strand
ACATGGTCGATGGCGGTGGCCGCGGGTATGAGGAGGCGGGCCAGGACGCGGCGGATTTCGGCGAGGGAGGGCCGGATCAGCCGGGGCGGGGTCAGCGGGCCCGCTCCTGGAGCGCGGGTGCTTTTCCCTGATCTGTCCCGGTGGCATGGGGTTTGTCGGTCGCCGGCTGATCGGGGAGTTGGGCGCGGGCAACGGCCAGGAAGGCCAGAGCGAGCATGCAGGTGGTGACATGCCGGTACCAGGGCGTCCATCTGCGGACCTGGTACTCATTAAGACCGAGGAGGTCTTTTCCGTGCTCGTTGTCTTCCTCGATCTTCCAGCGCATCCCGGCGATAGTGATCAACTCCGGTGCGGGCGTACCGGCCGGGGCGTGGGCGAGGAAGAACTCGATGTCGTCGAGGTCGCTGATCGAGCGGCGGATCAGCAGGGTGTGGCCGAACCCCTCGGTGGGCGACTGGTCCTTGACCGTGACCTGCCACATGCCCCAGTCATAGACGCGCTTGCCCTTGCTGCCGTCCCCGCACGAGCGGCGCTCCCACTGCGCCACCCCGAGATCTTTGAACACCTTGTCCGGCCGGGTGGCCCTGCCGCGGGCGTCGATCAGGGGCAGATCGACCGGAACCGCCACCACATAGCGCAGGCCCCGCCGGTGGAAGAAGGCGCGCAAGGCCGGATCACGGCCGTACCCGGAATCGGCGGTGAAGTACCGAAACGGGGTTCCGGCGGCGATCTCATCCTCCACCATGTCGATCACCTGATGCGGTTTGGTGGTGAAACCCACCGCTTCGGGCACTCCGGCGGCCTTCATCCGCACCGGGTCATCGGTCCAGCACGCCGGTAGATACAGGCGGCGGTTGATGAAAGCATGACCGGTATCAGAAGCGTAGGTGAGCATCGGCAGCACCTGGCAGTTCTCGATCTGCCCGGTCGCACCGCAGTGCTGCGGTGCGACACCGACCGATTTGTCGCCCTTCTTGATGGCCTGGGTATCGTCGGCGATGAGCACCCCGTCCGGTGAACCCAGATGCTCGATCACGTAAGAGCGGACCTCATCACGCAGCCGATCGGCGTCCCACTTGGCCCCATTGAGCAGCCATTCGAACCGATAGGCATTCTTGTGCCCTACATGGTCGGCAAGCTGCCAGGAATTCTTACGGGGCACATCGGCCATAAGCCCGCGAACCAGATCAGCGAAGGTAGCGCGCGGCTCCGGCCGGGTGAACAACGGGCCGGCGATCCGCTCGATCAGCGCGGCCAGATCGGCATCCCAGGACACGACCAGATCGTAGGTCAAGACGAAAGTCACCGCAGGATACTCCACGGGCCACAGACCGGCCCTCAGCGACTTGAATCAAGATCTACGAATGTAGTAC
>NZ_SMKP01000414.1:0-1396 GCF_004349015.1 Nonomuraea diastatica | reverse complement strand
CCCCTGCCCTGCTGGCCCAGGTGAGCGACCCCGCCGGGAAGCCCCTACGGGCTGAGGTCGAGATCGAGCACGACCCCGCCGCGACCGGACAGGGCACCGGCCAGATCTGGGCTGGCAGCGCCGACAACGTCCCCGCCAGCACCCAGGCGAATATCGCCGTCCCGGCGGGCACCCTGACCGACGGGTGGAAGGTGCGCTGGCGCGCCCGCGCTGTCTCAGCTACCGCCGCCTCCGCCTGGTCGGACTGGCAGTCCTTCACCGTCAGCCTGCCTAAACCCACCGCCACCGGCCTGACCATCACTCCGTCGAAGGTAGTGGACGGCGTGACGGTGAGCACCACGCTCACCCCCACGCTGCAGGCCACCCTCACCCACCCCGCCGGCCAGGCGCTGCGGGCCGAGGCTGAGATCGAACACGACCCGGCCGCACCCGAAGGCCAGGGCACCGGTCAGATCTGGACAGGTGCCGTGGACAGCGTCGGCTCCGGTACCCAGGCGAGCATCGCCGTCCCAGCGGACAAGCTAGTTGATGGGTGGAAGGTGCGCTGGCGCCTACGCGCGGTTGGCGAGCAGGCCGCCTCGGCCTGGTCGGAGTGGCGGCAGGTCACCGTGGACGTCACCCAGTCCGGCGAGGAGCCCCTGGCCCAGACCGCCGGACCGGTGATCCGTACCGATCAGAGCTTCACCGCCGCCGCTTGGCTACGGTGGAGCGACAAGGACGGCGACTACACCGTCCTCGAGCAGAAGGGCATCCACCAGGCGCCCTTCCGGCTCGGCAACACCCCGGACCACGGACTTGTGTTCACCCTCACCAGCGCCGACGCCGCGGATGCGACGGTCGAGGGCGTGGTGTCCGACGTCGAACCACCGGTCGGCGAATGGTTCCACCTGGCCGGCGTGTACGACGCCACGGCCAAGTCCGCCTGGCTGTACCTCAACGGCAACCTGGTCAAGACCTCGCCAGTGAGCTTCACGGCGTGGAACGCGGACACCGCCATGACCCTGGGCGCCGAAATGCGGGGCGATCTTGACGACGTCCAGCTCTACCAGAGGCCCCTGTCCTCCGAAGATCTCACAGCCCTCGTCGCGGGAACGTCAGCAACGATCACCCAGCCGACAACGGAGTCCACGCGCAAAGCGGCAGGCACCGCCATGGCCGCCTCCTCCTTCAATCCTGATCACCTGACGCTGGAGGACTGTTACAACACCCCGACCGATCCGAGGCACGCAGCGTTACTGGCACGCATTCAGGAACGCGTCTACGCCTCCTGTACTACATTCGCAGATCTTGGGGTAGGGGGTCGCCTCGTTGGCGGTAGTGGCTGATCAGGGCTCGGGTTTGGTGGACAAGCCGGAAATGTGACCAGGACAGCACATGGTCGATGGCGGTGGCCGCG
>NZ_SMKP01000413.1:0-1406 GCF_004349015.1 Nonomuraea diastatica | reverse complement strand
TACTCCAGTGACACTTGGCGATCTTGAAGGATCGGGTCACATGGCGACGGCCACCGCGTGATCATTCGGAGTTTGTGAAGACAACCAAAGATCGTGCGGTGGCCGCGAGCCACAGCGTAGACCCTGACGGCTGGATGGTCATCTTCAACGAGCTGATGGCCCGGATCGCCGGCCGGTTCGGCCGCATCGAACCACGTCGCGCGGCGAATGCATACGTGCGTGGGCTGCTGGCCGACCTCGACCGTAAGAACTGCTGGAACCTGGCCGAACACGCCGGACTGGCCGGCCCGCAGAAACTGCAGCGGCTGCTGCGCACCGCCCGGTGGGACGCCGACGCCGTGCGCGATGACGTGCGTGCCTTCGTCGTCGATCGGCTCGGCCCCGGCGGCGTGCTGATCGCCGATGAGACCGGGTTCGTCAAGAAGGGCGCTCGCTCGGCCGGGGTGCAGCGGCAATACAGCGGCACAGCGGGCCGGATCGAGAACTGCCAGATCGGGGTGTTCCTGGCCTACGCCACACCGGCCGGGCGGGCGCTGCTGGACCGGCGGCTCTATCTGCCCGAACACACCTGGCTGGCCGACTCCGACCGATGCCAGGCGGCCGGCATTCCGGACGAGGCGGGCTTTGCCACCAAGCCCGCGCTGGCCACCGCCATGGTGCTGGCCGCGCTGCAGGCCGGGGTGCCCGCCCGCTGGGTGACCGGTGATGAGGTCTACGGCCAGGACCCGCGCCTGCGCGCTGCTCTGGAGGAGCGCCGGATGGGATACGTGCTGGCCATCGCGGGCAACCGGCGCGTCGAGCTCGAAGGGGTCCAGGTAAACGCGGCCGAGGTCGCCGCGCGAGTGGCCGACCGGCACTGGCACCGCTACCGCGCCGGACAGGGAGCCAAGGGCCCGCGCTGGTATGCCTGGGCCTGGGCCCACATCGACGAGAACGCGACGAACGGATATCGGTGGCTGCTGATCCGCCGCAACCTGACCACCGGCGAGCTGGCGTTCTACCGCTGCTACGCGCCCACCCGGCAGCCCTTGATAGCCCTAGTCAAGATCGCAGGAGTGCGATGGGCCGTCGAGGAGTCCTTCCAAGCCGCCAAAGGCCAGGCCGGCCTCGACCACTACCAGGTCCGCGGCTGGACGGCCTGGCACCGGCACATCACCCTGGCCATGCTCGCCCTGGCCCTGCTGGCCGCCATCGCCGCCGCCCAACCGTCCAGCACCACAGACGACGGCATCCCCCTGACCCTGCCCGAGATCCGCCGACTGCTCGCCGCCCTCGTGCTGATCCGGCACCGCTCCATCACGGACGTTCTGCGCTGGTCACACTGGCGCCGACGCCACCAAGCCACAGCCCGGCACTACCACTACCAGCGCCGATCCGATCCATGATCGCGATGTGTCACTGGAGTA
>NZ_SMKP01000412.1:0-1422 GCF_004349015.1 Nonomuraea diastatica | reverse complement strand
GGGTCACGTCCACGGACGTGGTGTATGAGTCGATCTTCGAGTGATCCTGTTTTTGCAGGTTAAGCGGTAAGTGTGTGCGGAAGTGGGTTCTGGGCCGGTGTGTCGCCGGTGATCAACCGGACGCGGGCCTTGGCCAAGATGTCCAGGCCCATGTAGCGGCGGGCTTCGGTCCATTCGTCGGTCTGCTCGGCCAGCACCGCGCCGACCAGCCGGATGATCGAGGGCCGGTCAGGGAAGATGCCGACCACGTCGGTGCGGCGGCGGATCTCCTTGTTCAACCGTTCTTGGGGGTTGTTGGACCAGATCTGCCGCCAGGTCTCGCGGGGGAAGGCGGCGAAGGCGAGCAGGTCCTCACGGGCGGCGTCCAGATGCTCGCAGGCGGCCGGGTACTTGGCCTCCAGGGCGTCGATGACCCAGGCATGCTGGGCGCGAACTTGTTCGGCGGTGGGCTGGTCGAAGATGGTGCGTACCAGGGTGGCCACCCACGGCTGCGCCGACTTGGGCACGCAGGTCAGCAGATTGCGCAGGTAGTGGGTGCGGCAGCGCTGCCAGCACGCGCCCGGCAGGGCGGCGCCGATCGCCTCAACCAGCCCGCGGTGGGCGTCGGAGACGACCAGCTGAACGCCGGACAGACCGCGGGCGACCAGACCACGCAGGAACGCCAGCCAGCCGGCGCCGTCCTCGGCCGAGGTGACGTCCAGGCCGAGGACTTCGCGCTGGCCGTTGGCGTTGACGCCGGTGGCGATCAGGGCGTGCACGTTGATGGTGCGGCCGCCCTCGCGCACCTTCTGGGTCAGCGCGTCGATCCAGACGAAGGTGTACGGGCCGGCGTCCAGGGCGCGGGTGCGGAACGCCTCGACCTGCTCATCGAGCACCTTGGCCATCTGGCTGACCTGGCTTTTGGAGATGTGCTTGATGCCGAGTTGCTCGACCAGCTTGTCCACGCGCCGGGTCGAGACGCCGAGCAGGTAGGACGTGGCGACCACACTGATCAGCGCCTGCTCGGCCCGCCGGCGTCGCTCCAGCAGCCAGTCCGGATAGTAGGAGCCAGAGCGCAGCTTCGGAATCGCGAGCTCGATGGTTCCTGCGCGGGTATCCCACTCGCGCTGCCGGTAGCCGTTGCGCGAGTTGATCCGCTCGTCGCTGCGCTCGCCGTAGGCCGCGCCGCACAGGCTGTCGGCCTCGGCCGACATCAACGCTTCGGCCATGGTCTTCACCATGGATCGCAACATGTCAGGGTCGTCGGTCTCGATCTGCTTCGCGAGCCACTGAGCAGGCATCACACTGTTGTCTGCGGCCATCGACTGGTTCTCCTTCGATCTTGATCTAGCTACTCGAAGGATCACTCGATGGCCGTCTTCATTTCACGACGCCACGCCTGTGATCAGGCCAAACTCGTACACCACTCCTGTGGACGCAACC
>NZ_SMKP01000411.1:0-1436 GCF_004349015.1 Nonomuraea diastatica | reverse complement strand
GCCTGGTCACCGAATATTCCGGCACGACCAGCGACACATACAGTCGCAAGGACCCGCTCGACCTGACCCTGCCCACAACCGAACCCGCCTTCTACCTGCACAACTTCCTGTCCACCGCCCCGGACAAGCAATCCATTCCCAAGACGAAGTTCACCGCCGGCGACGACGTCCACTTCACCTGGGAGAGCAACGGCACCTACTTCCAGCTGTACGACGGCGACGGCGCCACCCTCTACGAAGGATCCGGCACCTCCTACACCCTCCCGATGGACAAGATCCTCAGCGACACCACCTTCACCCTGAAGGCGTCCATGACCTCCGGAGCCCAGAAATCCAACGACGTCCAGCCGGTCAACCAGTACGCCACCATCACCATCACCATCAACAACCCCACCCTGCACCAGATGACCGTTACCGACAACCTCGACGCCGGCGACCTGACCGTCGGCCAGCTCACGACCCACGCTACGGACAGGCTGATAGTCGGAAAGCTCACCGTCCAATCCGAGCTCGACGTGCACGGACCGCTGAACGCCGACGCCCTGATCGCCAAACATGACCTGCGGGCCGACCACAACGTGACGGTCTCAGGCGACCTTTCGGTCTCCGGAAAGGTCGCGTCAGCGTGGACGACTATTCTCACCGACTTGTTCGAGAACCCGATCCAGCTCAAACCTGTGTTGACACAAAAAGAGGGGGTATCAAGCAGCTCATCGCAGAAGTTCACCTGCGACAAGGACGGCATCCTGATCATCCTAACCCCCGACTTTGAATATAGGGGGACAATCTATGGCTATGGCGATAACTATCTTCTTTCTATTATGGGAAATAAGTCAGCGTTCGACGCATATCGCTTTAAGAAGGGGGCAACATGGTATCTCACATCGACTAGTCCGGACCGCCCTACACCTATTTTTTACTGGCTTGCCTTCCGATGAGAATACGCAGCCGGAAGGCATGGCCGCACGACCCGATGAGCGGCAGGACTACATCACACAGATCGGGCCCCTCAACCCCGCCGGCATCCCGCAGGACGCCGACTACCTCCACCTGACCTTCGGCGACCCGGCCCCCACCCCGCTGTTGTTGCTGCTCGACCCGCGCGCCGCCGTCCACGCCACCAGCGGCATCACCCCCACCGCCACCGTCACCGTCCCACCCGCGCACGTCGACGACGCGCTACGCCACATGCAAGCCCTCTTCCGCTTCGGCCCCGTGCTCACCACCGAACAGGCTCAGACCCTCGTCTTTCCCCGGCCGGGCGAGAAACACGGCACCTGGTCATGGCTGCGCCCCGCCCCAGCAGGCGCCCCCTGGACGCCGTATGAGCTGACCCCGGCACTACCGGACGCCCAATTCCCCGACAGCTCCGCCACGCTCGAGGACGGCCTGCTCCGCCTCCTCACCGAACCAGACCAAGATCACTAGCCCACCCC
>NZ_SMKP01000410.1:0-1437 GCF_004349015.1 Nonomuraea diastatica | reverse complement strand
GCCCCAAACCACCGCCCAGCCGACCCCGGAAGCGGCACCGTCGGCCCGCCCCGAAACCACCGCCCAGCCGACCCGGGAGGCGGCACCGTCGGCCCAGCCCGAAACCACCGCGACCTCGGCAACGACACCGCCCGCCCAGCCCGAGACCGTCGCCCAGCCGACCCGGGAAACGCAGCCGTCCGTCCAGCCTGTCACGGAGGCCCGGCCCTCCGCGGAGACGGTTGCCTCCGTCGAGACCGGAACCTCTCCGGAGGCGGGTGCCCGGCCCGACGCGGCCCCGCAGCCCACCCAGGAAGCTGCCCCCCAGGAAGCTACCCCGCAGGCCACCCAGGAAGCGGCGGCTCAGCCGGCGGAGACGGCGACGCCGGTTCAGGAGGCGGAGACGGCGGCTCCTGCCCAGCCCAGCGAGACGACGGTTGCCGGCCGGCCCACGGAGGCGGCTCCTTCCGCTGCCGGAACGACGCCGTCCGGCGCGGCCACGACGCCCGCGACGACCGCCACGGACACGGCGGACACGAAGGCCCCCACCGACACGACCTCCGCGACGGCCCCCACCGACTCAACGTCCGCGACGGCCTCCCCGGACACCTCGCATGCAGCGGACGCCGTGGAGCCCGCCGAAGCTCAGGCCGGGACGCCCAGCGCCTCGGACGCGGAGCCCTCCGACGCCACGAGGGCCGGGACGCCCCGTGTCACGGAGGCCACGACCTCCGACGCGGCCGACACCATCGCCGCTGCCACAACATCAGACGCCGACACGACCGCGACGCCCGGCACGACCGAGGCCACGAGCTCGGATGCCGAGGGGCCAGAGGTCGCCGAGACGGAGACGCCCGGTAGCGGAGACGCCAAGACCACCGGCACCGAAGCCACCGACACTCAGGCCGCCGACCCCCACGCCGACACCCGGGCGAAGGCCCAGACGGAGGCCCAGACGGAGGCCCAGACGGAGGCCCAGACGGAGGCCCAGACGGAGGCAGAGGAATCGGAGTCGGCGGTTGTTCGTCGGTCGAGCGCTCAGCCCGCCACCCCGGAGACCGAGACCGCAGCCGAGGCCCAGACCGAGGAGGCGGCCGGGGAGGCCGACAGGGAAGCGAAGCCGCCGGCGCCCAAGCCGAAGCCCGCTCCGAGCCCCAAGCCGAAGCCGTCGGTGCCGGCGGCCCGCGCGGGCAAGGACACCGACAAGGGCAAGAGCAAGGACGACCCGGCCGTGCCGGTGCCGTCTCCACCCCCGGCCCCGGCCGCCCGTCCGGCGCGCAAGAGCTCCAGGGGCCGCAGGGCTTCGGTCCCGAGCTGGGACGAGATCATGTTCGGCGCCCGCCGCCAGGACTGATCAGGCCACGCACCGGCGGGCGCGTCCGTCGCCCGCGTGGAGCACCTGCCAGCTCAAAGCAGACCGGCGGCGCTCAGCGGCGGGGGACGTTCACGGGCGGGCGG
>NZ_SMKP01000409.1:0-1450 GCF_004349015.1 Nonomuraea diastatica | reverse complement strand
GATCGCGAGCTGCGCCGCCGCACTGGTCACGGGACCGTCGGCGAATGCGGCCGTGATCGACCCGGTGGCGTACTACCAGATCGTCTCGCGGCACAGCGGCAAAGCGGTCGACATCGCCGACCAGTCGACCGCCGACGGCGCCGCCGTACAGCAGCGGACCCGCGCCGACCAGGCGGGCCAGCAGTTCCAGTTCGTCGACGCCGGCAGCGGCTCCTACAAGCTCCGAGCCCGGCACAGCGGCAAGGTGCTGGACGTCGCCTCGGCGTCCACGGCGAACGGTGCGAATGTCGTCCAGTGGACCGACAACGGCGGCACCAACCAGCAATTCCGAGTCGTGGATACCGACAGCGGATACGTCAAGCTCATCAACCGCAACAGCGGCAAGGCCCTCGACGTCTGGGAGCGGTCCACCGCCGACGGCGCGCGGATCTCCCAGTACACCGACACGGGCGCCGCCAACCAGCAGTGGCAGCTGGTCCAGGTCGGCACGGCGCCCGCCCCGAAGTATGCCGGCTACCTGTTCACGCACTTCACCGGCGAGAACACCTCCGCAGGCGAGCAGGTCTACTTCGCGCTCAGCCAGGCCAACGACCCGACCCGGTGGCGCCAGCTCAACGGTGGGCGGCCCGTGCTGACCTCGACCGTGGGCACCCGCGGCGTGCGCGACCCGTTCATCATCCGCTCACCGCACGGCGACAAGTTCTACCAGATCGCCACCGACCTGCGGATGTACGGCAACGGCAACTGGGACCAGGTCCAGCGGACCGGCAGCAAGTCCATCGCGGTCTGGGAATCGACCGACCTGGTCAACTGGAGCGCGCCGCGCCTGGCACGCGTCTCACCGGACACGGCCGGCAACACCTGGGCCCCGGAGGCGTACTACGACGAAGGGCTCGGCCAGTACGTGCTGTTCTGGGCGTCGAAGCTGTACTCCGCCGGCGACCCGAACCACACCGGCACCACCTACAACCGGATGATGTACGCCACGACATCCGACTTCCGGACCTTCAGCACCGCGCAGGTCTGGGTCGACAAGGGCTACTCGACGATCGACTCGACGCTCATCAAGCACAACGGCACCTACTACCGCTTCACGAAGGACGAGCGGAGCTCGTCGCAGACCCCGTGCGGCAAATTCATCCTCGCGGAGAAGTCGACGACCATACTCAACCGCACCTACTCCTTCGTCGCAGAGTGCCTCGGGAACAACGCGATCAGCCAAGGCGAGGGCCCGTTGGTCTTCAAATCGAACACCGACGAGCGCTGGTACATGTTCATCGACGAGTACGGCGGCCGGGGCTACGTACCGTTCACGACCACCGACCTGAACACCCGGCAATGGTCACCCGTCTCCGGCTACGCCATGCCCGGCCGGCCGCGCCACGGCACCGTCCTGCCGATCACCCAGGCCGAGTACGACCGGCTACTGCAACGCTGGGGCTAAGCCGCC
>NZ_SMKP01000408.1:0-1451 GCF_004349015.1 Nonomuraea diastatica | reverse complement strand
GCCGAGGGCGACCGGGTCGAGGTCAACCAGGTGATCGCCGACGGGCCGTGCACCGACCAGGGTGAGATGGCGCTCGGCAAGAACCTGCTGGTGGCGTTCATGCCCTGGGAGGGCCACAACTACGAAGACGCGATCATCCTGTCCCAGCGGCTGGTGCAGGACGACGTGCTGTCCTCGATCCACATCGAGGAGCACGAGGTCGACGCCCGTGACACCAAGCTGGGTCCGGAAGAGATCACCCGTGACATCCCCAACGTCTCCGAGGAGGTCCTGGCCGACCTCGACGAGCGCGGCATCATCCGCATCGGCGCCGAGGTCGTTCCCGGCGACATCCTGGTCGGCAAGGTCACCCCGAAGGGCGAGACCGAGCTGACGCCTGAGGAGCGGCTGCTGCGGGCGATCTTCGGGGAGAAGGCGCGTGAGGTCCGTGACACCTCGCTGAAGGTGCCGCACGGTGAGCAGGGCAAGGTCATCGGCGTGCGGGTGTTCAGCCGTGAGGAGGGTGACGAGCTGCCGCCGGGGGTCAACGAGCTGGTCCGCGTCTACGTGGCGCAGAAGCGTAAGATCACCGACGGTGACAAGCTGGCCGGCCGGCACGGCAACAAGGGGGTCATCTCCAAGATCCTGCCGGTCGAGGACATGCCGTTCCTGGACGACGGCACCCCGGTCGACATCATCCTCAACCCGCTGGGCGTGCCCGGCCGGATGAACGTCGGCCAGGTGCTGGAGACCCACCTGGGGTGGATCGCCGCCAGGGGCTGGGACATCTCCGGGGTGCAGGAGGCCTGGGCCGGGCGGCTGCGCGAGAAGGGCTTCGAGAGGGTCGCCCCGCGCACCAACATGGCCACACCGGTCTTCGACGGCGCCCACGAGGAGGAGATCGTCGGTCTGCTGCAGAACACCGTGGCCAACCGCGACGGTGACCGGATGGTGCAGCCGAGCGGCAAGGCCCAGCTGTTCGACGGCCGTAGTGGCGAGCCGTTCCCCTACCCGATCTCGGTCGGTTACATCTACATTCTCAAGCTGCTCCACCTGGTCGACGACAAGATCCACGCGCGGTCGACCGGTCCTTACTCCATGATCACTCAGCAGCCGCTCGGCGGTAAGGCCCAGTTCGGTGGCCAGCGCTTCGGTGAGATGGAGGTGTGGGCGCTGGAGGCCTACGGCGCCGCCTATGCCCTGCAGGAGCTGCTGACCATCAAGTCCGACGACGTTCTCGGCCGGGTGAAGGTCTACGAGGCCATCGTCAAGGGCGAGAACATCCCCGAGCCGGGCATCCCCGAGTCCTTCAAGGTCCTCATCAAGGAGATGCAGTCGCTGTGCCTGAACGTCGAGGTGCTGTCCAGCGACGGCATGTCCATCGAGATGCGTGACACCGACGAGGACGTCTTCCGCGCCGCGGAAGAGCTCGGTATCGACCTGTCCCGGCGTGAGCCGAGCAGCGTGGAAGA
>NZ_SMKP01000407.1:0-1478 GCF_004349015.1 Nonomuraea diastatica | reverse complement strand
GGTCGCGTCCGAGATGCGGTGTAAATGTGAACGAGCGTAGGTTGCCGTGCTGAACCGTCCAAAGTTCGCACAACGCAAGGACCTACGCTCGTGGCACGCACACTACCGCCCGTTCAAGCCATCCGCGCCGAGATCGACGCCCTGTTCACCGAAGGTCGTGACCTGGTCGAGGTCATCGAGGACGTCGCCCGGCTCGGCGCCCGCCTGATCATCCAGACCGCCGTCGAAGCCGAGGTGGACGCCTTCCTCGGCCGCGCCCGCTATCAGCGCGCCGCCACCACTTCCGCAGACGGCAGCGACGAGGAGAGCACGGTGCGGCCCGGATACCGCAACGGGCACTGCCCGACCACCGTCAAAACCACTTCAGGTCCGATCACCATCGCCAGGCCGAAGCTGCGCGGCACCACCGAGAAGTTCGCCTCCCGCCTGTTCGGCGCCGGCGTCACCCGCACCCACGCGCTGGAAACCCTCGTGATCGCCTCCTTCGTGCGCGGCCTGAGCGTGCGCGACGTCGAAGGCACGCTGGCCGACGCGCTCAGTCCCGAGGCCGCCCTGTCCAAGTCCACGGTCTCGACCATCTGCCAGGCCATCGTGGCCGAGTACGACACCTGGTGCCGGCGCGACCTGTCGAACGTCGAGCTGGACTACCTGTTCCTGGACGCCTCGCACTTCACAATGCACGACGGCAGCAGGGCCGAGCCGGTCCTGGCCGCCTGGGGCATCACCACTGCCGGCAAGCCCGTCTTCGTCGGCCTGGCCGCCGCCGGATCCGAGTCCACCGACGCCTGGCACGACTTCCTCACCGACCTGACCGCCCGCGGCCTGCGCCCGCCGCTGCTGATCATCTCCGACGGCGCACCCGGCCTGATCAGCGCCGCCGAGCAAGTCTTCTCACCCTCGCTGCGCCAAAGATGTCTCGTTCATCGGGCCCGCAACGTGCTGGCCAAGGTCAGCGCCGGCGACCCGGCCGGGGTGAAGGCCGCCTACTGGCAGATCTTCGACCTCAGCGAGCTGGGCGAGGACGTCAAGCCCGGCCAGCACCTCGTCGACTGGGTGCAGCGGCGCATCGACGCCTTCGCCGACACCTGGGGCAGCCGCTACCCGGCAGCGGTCAAGTGCCTGCTCACCGACCGCCAGAGCCTGACCCCGTATCTGCGCTTCCCGATCGAGCACCACAAGCGCGTGCGACATTCCAACTTCATCGAGCGCACCTTCGGCGAGACCCGCCGCCGCGTCAAGGTCATCGGCCGCTTCCCCGGCGAAACCAGCTGCGTCTCACTCGTGTGGGCCGTGCTCGACCGCGCCTCCCGGGGCTGGCGCGGCTTCACCATGACCGGCACGGGCCTGCGCATCCTGCAAGACCTCCGCCGGGCCCTGCTGCACCCGCCTGCCCAACTCCACCCCACCGACGACTCGGCCTTGGCACCCGCCACCCAGGCCGCCTAAAATCCACTCACGGCACCTACCTCGTCGAGCTA
>NZ_SMKP01000406.1:0-1480 GCF_004349015.1 Nonomuraea diastatica | reverse complement strand
ATGCCGCGGCCGATGTGGTGGCGGCGCGGCTGCGGGCGGTCGGGGTGGTGCGGGGTTCGCGGGTGGCCGTGTGTGCTGAACGCAGTGCCGAGCTTGTGGCCGGTCTGCTGGGTGTGCTCAAGGCCGGCGGAGCCTACTTGCCACTTGACCCGTCCTATCCGGCGGCGAGCCTCGAGTACATGCTCAGCGACGCGGCTTCGGCTGCTGTGCTGACGTTCGGTACCAGTGTCGCCACCTCGGTTCCCGTCCTTGACCTGGACGGGGTGTTCGCGGCCTCGCCGGTCCCGGTGACGCCTTCCGGCGTCTGCAATGGCGATGCCGCTTACGTGATCTACACGTCCGGTTCGACGGGCCGCCCCAAGGGTGTGGTGGTCGAGCACGGGGGCGTTGTCAACCTGCTCGCCTGGGGCGCGGAGGTGTTCGACAAGGCGACGCTGGCGAGAACGTTGTTCGCCACCTCGGTGAGCTTCGACCCGTCGGTTTCGCAGATGTTCCTCCCACTGAGTGTCGGCGGGACCGTGGTCGTCGTCCGTGACGCCCTGGCGCTGCGAGAGTCGCCGGTCGAGGTCTCGTTCGTCGACCTGCCTCCTTCGGCGCTGCGGGCGGTGGCGGATTCCCTGCCGGCGACGACACGCCGGGTGAACGTGGGTGGTGAACCCCTGGGAGCGGATCTGATCGAGCGGGTCTTCGCGGATTCGGACGTCGAAGAGATCCGTAACCAGTGGGGTCTGACCGAGACCACGGTCGACTCCGCCAGCGCCGTCATCCGGCGCGATTTCGCCGGTGAGGTGACGATCGGCCGGCCGATCGCGAACACGAAGATCTACATTCTGGACCGGGCCGGGCGTCCGGTGCCGGTGGGTGTGATCGGTGAGATTTATGTGGGTGGTGCCGGTGTCGCCCGCGGTTATCTTGATCGAGCTGCTTTGACCGGGTCGCGGTTCGTGGCTGATCCGTTCGCTGGTAATTGCGGGCGGATGTATCGGACCGGAGACCTGGGATGGTGGAACGCCGATGGGACGATCGGGTTCGCCGGACGTAATGACTTCCAGGTGAAGATTCGCGGCTTCCGGGTCGAGCTGGGGGAGATCGAGCAGTGGCTGGGCCGGCATCCGCTGGTGGTGCAGGCGGTGGTCGTGGCCAAGTACGACCGTCTGGTGGCCTACTACGTGCCTGCCGGTGAGGTCGACGCGGCCGGTCTGCGTGAGCATATGACAGCCGAGTTGCCGGGTTACATGGTTCCGACTGCGTTCGTGGCTCTTGAGACCCTGCCCTTGACCCCGAACGGCAAGGTCGACCGCAAGGCGCTGCCCGCTCCGGACGGTGACGCGTATGCGCGGATGGGTTATCAGGAGCCGGAGGGGGAGATCGAGCAGGCGATCGCCGGGGTGTGGGCGGAGCTGCTGGGGGTGGAGCGGGTCGGTCGGTTCGATGATTTCTTCGCGTTGGGTGGGCATTCGCTGCTGGCGGTGTCGCTGGT
>NZ_SMKP01000041.1:0-60830 GCF_004349015.1 Nonomuraea diastatica | reverse complement strand
GGGCTCGTGTGGGGTTCACCAGGTCACGGGAAGTTCGTGGACCCCGTAGACGGACCCGTCGTGCTTGAACGGGATCCGCTCCAGGTCCGTCACCAGCCGCAGGGCCGGGATGCGCCGGTAGAGGGTGCCGTAGACGACCTGCAGCTCCATCCGGGCCAGCGACTGGCCCAGGCACTGGTGCACGCCGAAGCCGAAGGCCACGTGGTGGCGGGCCTCGCGGCGCAGGTCGAGCCGGTCGGGGTCGGTGAAGGCGGCCGGGTCGCGGTTGCCGATGTCGTTGGCCAGGATCAGGCCCTCGCCGGCGCGGATGACCTGGCCGGCGATCTCGATGTCCTCCAGCGCGACCCGGCGCAGGCGGACCCCGTGTTCGCTGTGCAGGCCGGCGAGCAGCTCCGCGGCGGCCGGGCCGAGCTGACCGTCCAGTGGCGCAGGCTGCGGCCCGACCAGCGTGACCTCCGCCCCCAGCCCTCGTGCGGTGCGGCGATCTCGGCGCCCAGCACCCCGTCCCCGGCCACCACGAGCCGGACGGAGGGACGCAGCTCCGCCCGCAGCGCCAGCGCGTCGTCGAGGGTGCGCACCACGTGGACCCCCGCCAGCTCGTCCTGCCCCGGGAACGTGCGGGGCCGCAGCCCCGTGGCGATGACGACGGCGCCCGCCCGCAGGACCCGCCCGGAGGCGGTGCGGACCGCGCGCGGCGACGTCCAGGCCGGTGGCCGGGTCGCCGAGGACGAACTCCGCCTCCAGCGCCGCCAGCGCGGCCTCCGTCCGCAGCCGGGCGCGCCCGGGCTCCCAGACGCCGGACAGGACCTGCTTCGACAGCGGCGGCCGGTCGTAGGGCAGGTGCGGCTCGGCTTCGAGCACGGTCAGCTTGCCCCGGTAGCCCCTGCGCCGCAGCGCCTCCACGGTGGCGAGCCCGGCGGCGGAGGCCCCGACCACCAGGACACCGGAGGGTACGCTCACTCGCTCAGCTCGATCGCCGCCGCCGGGCAGACGTCGGCCGCCTCGCGCACGGTGGCGTGCAGCCGCTCGGGCGGTGCCGCGTCGAGCAGGAGCACGATCCCGTCGTCCCCCCGCTGGTCGAACACCTCCGGCGCGAGCAGCACGCACTGGCCGGCTCCGCAGCACTTGTCCTCGTCGACGGTGATTCTCATGATGATTCCCCCTTCGTTCGTGCATCGGTCGGGACAGGGCAGGTCAGGGAGCGCGCGTGACGGGCGCCTGCCACAACCCGACGATCGCGTCGATCAGCCCGGTCGCGGTGTCGTGCCAGCTGGCCCGGGGCGTCGGGACGCCTTCGGCCAGCGCACGCTCGCGCTCGGCGCACATGTGCACCATCAGCTGGCGGGCCATGTCGTTGCGCTCGGCGCGCACTTCCGCGGGCAGCGCGGGCAGGCACCGGTCGAGCCCGTCGATGATCTGCTGCAGCGAGGGAGAGGTGAGCGACTCCTCGACCATGATCGCGCGGAGCGTGGGATCGGTCATCACCTGTGCGCCGAACCGGGCGAACCAGGTCGGGCTGCCCAGGGAGGCCAGATGCTCGGCGGTCGGGCGTACGAGGCAGGCCACCCAGTCGCGCACCTCGGCGGAGTCGCCGACCTCGGCCACCATCCGCTCGCGGATGCGCTCGGTGTGCTCGGCGTGCTTGCGGGCGATCGCCCGCACCAGGTCCGCCTTCGTGCCGAAGTGGTAGCCGACGGCGGCGTTGTTGCCCTGGCCGGCGGCCTCGCTGACCTGGCGGTTGGACACGGCGAACACCCCGTGCTCGGCGAACAGCCGCTCCGCCGCCACCAGGATCTGCTCCCGGGTCGCGCTGGCCCGTCCGGCCCTCGGGGTTCTGGCCGCCACGGTCACCACCGCACCGGGACCTCGCGCAGCCCGCCGACGGCCAGCCCCTCGACGTGGTGCAGGTCTTCCGCAGGGACGGCGAGCTCCAGTGAGGGCAGCCTGCGCAGCAGCACCTCGAGCACGGTCTGCAACTCGGTGCGGGCCAGCGACTGCCCGAGACACGAGTGCGCGCCGGAGCCGAACGCCAGATGCGGGTTGGGGACGCGGTCCAGCGTCATCTCCCCGGCGCGCTCGAAGGCGTTCTCGTCGCGGTTGGCGGCGGCCATGCTGCACACCACGGTCGTGCCCCGGGGGATGACGGCGCCGGCGATCTCGACCTCCTCGCCGATGTAGCGCGGCATGCCGAAGCCCGGGTTGGCGTCGAACCGCAGCGACTCCTCCACCGCGGAGCGCGCCAGCGAAGGATCGTCGAGGAGCCGCTCCCAGCGCCGCCGGTCGGCCAGCAGCATGGCCACCATCTTGCCGATCATGTTGGCCGTCGTCTCGTGCCCGGCGACCAGCAGCCCCATGCCGGTGGCGACCAGCGCTCCGTCGGGCATCTTCTCGCCGCCGGCGTCGGTGCCCTTGATGAGCTCGCTGAGCAGGTCGTCGCCCGGCCGGGCGCGCCTGGCGGCGACGTGCTCGCCCATGTACGCCACGAACTCGGCCTGCGCCGCGTCGATCTCCGCCTGCGTGTAGCGGGTCAGGTTGAGCAGCGTGTCGGACCAGTACGCGAACGTGTCGCGGTCGGAGTCGGGGACCCCGAGCAGGTCGCAGATCACCCACACCGGCAACGGGAAGCCCAGGCTCGCCTTGAGGTCGGCCGGCTGGCCGCGCTCCACCATGTCGTCGATGAGCCGGTCGGCCATCGCCTCGATGCCGGGCTTCAGCGCGGCCATGCGCTTGGCCGTGAACCACCTGCCGACCATGCGCCGCCACCGCTGGTGCCCGTCTCCGCCCTGCGGGATGGTCGTCGCCAGTGAGCTGTTGAACACGCCGCCCGACTCGTTGGCCGCGATGCGGGCCGCGTCGTCGGCGCTCAGCTGCCGGGTGAAGCGCGGGTCCGACAGCACCTGCTTGACGTCGTCGTACCTGGTCAGCAGGGATGCCTGGTCGCCGCTGGGGAGTGTCACCCGCGCGACGGGGCACTGCCCGCGCAGCCGCGCCCACTCGGCCGGTGGCTCGAGTGCGGCTTCGCTGGGAATGGGGTAGTTCAGCGTCTGTTCCACATCGTCGTGGCCCATCACGACCTCCTCTGGACTGACCGCGGATTTCGCCGCCAGTTAACCGGGCAGGTTAGCTTAAGTCAAGCGACTGCTTTAAAAGGGCGCCTCGTCCGTTCGCCACCCACGGAGGCGCCACGTGCCCCATATCCCTGCCGAGCCCGCCGCACCGCCACGCCGGCCCACCGTCGTCGTGGCGGTGCTGGCCTTCGCCGGGATCGTGGTTCATGCAGACGTTGATCATCCCGCTGGTCCCCCAGCTGCCCGCGCTCCTGGGCACCACCGCGTCCGACGCCACCTGGGCGATCACCGCGACCCTGCTCGCGGGCGCGGTCGCGACGCCGGTGGTGGGGCGGCTCGGAGACATGTACGGCAAACGCCGCATGCTCCTCGTCAGCCTCGCCCTGCTCGCCGCCGTGGTCGCCGCCGGCTACGGCCTGAGCGTCGTGCTGATGTCCGCCATCTGGCACCTCGTGCTCGTCTCCGCCGTGATCGGCGCGGGCATCGGCATCGCGTACGGCGCCATGCCCGCGCTCATCATGGCGGCCGTCCCCGTCTCGGAGACGGCGGCCGCCAACAGCCTCAACACGCTGATGCGCTCCATCGGCACGTCCGTCTCCAGCGCGGTGGCGGGCGTGGTGCTGGCTCAGCCGACCGTCACGTTCGGCGCGCTCACCGTGCCGTCCGAGAACGGCTTCCGCCTGGTCATGGCGATCGGCAGCGGCGCGGTCCTGGTCGCGCTCATGATCGCGGCGTTCCTCCCCGGCCACCGCCGCTCCGGCGCCTCCATGGCCACCTCCCGCATGCCCACGGGGGCGCCCGCGGAGGCGCCTGGCGGCGGTTGACACCGCGGGGGCCGCGCGCACGGCTTCCGCCGGGACCGGTGCGATCCGGACGCGGGGGCGGCCTTGGGACGGGGTCAGTCGCGAGCCGTGCGCGGGGGAAGTGTCCTCCCCAGGCGGGAGAGCGGGGAGAGGAGCATGACCAGCGGTGAGAGCGACAGGGCGGCGGCGCTCACCAGCAGGCCGGTGCGCAGCCCCCACTGACCGGCCAGCCATACGAGCAGTTCCGCGGCTGGACGGAGATGTTCCTGTCCACCTCCCAGGCGAGCGAGAAGGCCAGGGGAGAGGGCTTCGCCGCGTTCATGGCCTACGCGGGCGAGCTGATCGCGCAGCACCGCGACAGGCCCGGCGACGACCTCATCGACCTGCTCATCGAGGCGCGCGACGAGGGCGACCGGCTCAGCGAGGACGAGCTGACCCACCTGGTGTTCACGCTGATCATGGCCGGGCACGAGACCACCGCCTCGATGATCATCCGGGGCTCGTTCCGCCTGCTGTGCCACCCCGGCCAGTACGCCGAGCTGGTGGCGCGTCCCGAGCTGGTGGAACCGGCGGTGGAGGAGATCCTGCGCTGCGAGGGGCCGGGAGGGAACGGCCTGCTCCGCCTGGTCACCGAGGAGATCGAGCTGTCCGGAGGCACCATCCCGGCGGGCACCGTCGTGCTGCCCAACCCCGCGGGAGCCAACCACGATCCGTCGGCGTTCGACGATCCGCGGCGGTTCGACACCCGGAGGTTCGCCGTCCCCTCGCCCAACCCGCACCTGGCGTTCGGCCACGGCACCCACTACTGCCTCGGCGCCAACCTGGCCCGGATGGAGCTGCAGGAGGCCCTCCGCGCGCTGGTGACGCGGTTGCCAGGCCTGCGCGCGCAGGACGACCTGCCGACCGTGCGGTGGACCGGCGACGGCCTGATCCACCGGCCGGTCCGGCTCCTGGTCAAGAGCGGCTGAGGCGGAACGCCCCCGCGCCGCGGACGCCGCGCGTTGCTGCCCGGCCTCGATCGGCGACACGCTGGCCACCCCGCAGGCCCGTGAGGGCTTCCGCCACGGCTTCTGCCTGCGCGGCACGTCCGGCACGTTCACGATCGCGGGGCTGGAGGGCCGCCGCGGCTAAGAGCTGTTTCCCGGACGGGTTCGGAGCCAGATGGCCAGGGCGGCCAGGGTGACGGTGCCGAGGATGACGGTTCAGCTCTTGGGCGGTTGCCTGCCCGATCCCTCGTCAGGCGCGCCCGGAAAGCCGGCCCGCACCTCCAGGCCGCCGCCGGGAAGCGCGCGGGCGGTGAGCTCGGCGTGGTGGGCGGTGGCGACGGCGGTCACGATGGACAGCCCGAGTCCCAGGCCGTGCCCGTCCCCGGTCCGGTCGCCCGCGAGCCTTCTGAAGGGCTGGAACAGGGCGTCGACCTGGTCGGCGGGGATGACCGGCCCGCTGTTGCGCACGCGCAGCGTCGGCCGTCCGGCGTCGATGCCGGTCCAGACCTGTGCCCAGCCGCCGGCGACGTTGTGGCGCACGGCGTTGTGCACCAGGTTGGCCGCCAGCCGTTCGACGAGCCGCGGATCGCCCACGGTGCGGGCGACCGCCAGGGCCGCCTCGACCCGTATCCCGCGTGCGGCGGCTTCGGCATGGGCGGAGCCGAGCGTGGCTTCGGCCGCTTTCGCCAGGTCCAGATCCTGGTGCTGGTCCAGCCCGCGCTGGCTGCGGGAGAGGGTGAGCAGCGCCTCGATGAGCCGTTCCTGGCCCTGGTTGCTGGCCAGGACCCGTCCGCAGGCGGCCCGCAGGTCCTGCACGCCGGCGTCGGGATCGGCCAGCGCGATCTCCAGCAGACTCCGTTCGAAGGTCAGCGGGGTACGCAGCTCGTGAGAGGCGTTGGCGACGAACGCCCGCTGCGCCTCGAACGCCGCCTCCAGCCGCCCGAGCAGCCCGTCGAAGGTGTCCGCCAGGTCCTTGATCTCGTCATCGGGTCCTTGAGAGGCGAGCCGCTGATGCAGATCGCGTGCGGAGATCTCCCGCACGGTCGCCGTGATCGTCCGCAACGGGCGCAGGACGCGCCCCGCCACCATCCAGCCCAGCCCGACCGAGGCGAACGTCATCAGCACCAGGGCCAGTACCGACGGGCGAAGGGCCTCATGCGGACCACGGGAGCCGATACCCCGCCTGAGAGACCGTTTCGATCAGCGGCGGGTTGCCGAGCTTGCGACGCAGGCGGCTGACGGTCACCTTGACGGTGGCGGTGAAGGGGTCGGCGGCTTCGTCCCAGGCACGTTCCAGCAGCTCTTCGGCGGAGAGCACGCGGCCTTGGGCGGCCAGGAGGAGTTCCAGCACGGCGAACTCCTTGGGGCTCAGGTCGAGCCGGCGACCGGCCCGCGTGGCGACGCGGCGGCCGGGATCCACGCGGAGCTCACCGTGTGCCAGGATCGGCGGCACCGCGGGCTGCGCCCGCCGCGCCAGTGCCCGGACACGGGCCACGAGCTCGGCGAAGGCGAAGGGCTTGGGCAGGTAGTCGTCCGCCCCGACGCTCAACCCGTCCACCCGGTCGTCGATCGTGGCGGCTGCGGTGAGCATCAGTCACCGGCCGCGCGCTCTCCACGCTGGTCGACCACGCCCTCTGCGGCACCGGCTGACCGGCCGCGAGGCGTTCGCCCGCGGACGCACGGGGTGAAGACGACCTCGGGTTACCGGGTCAGGCAGGCGAGCGTGCGCGGCGCCGGGCAGTGCATGTCGTGACCCCGCTACGGCTGCGTCGCGGGCAACGCCACTTCGCGCATGCGCTCGAAGTTCGCCACGTACTGCTCGTACACGCGGCGGTTGCCGAGCCGCAGCAGCACCTCGTCGTTGCGGCGCAGCGAGGTCTCGTTGTAGTTGTGGCTGCCGGTGAACACCCAGCGGGCGTGGCGGTCGCCGTCGTACGAGCCCTCGACGAGCAGGTATTTCGAGTGGACGCGGCCGGGCAGCGCGCCCCCGTCGCCGAGGGTGCGCAGCTCGACGCGCGGCTCGGCCCGCAGGAGCTCCTCGACCTCGTCGGCCATGATCCCGTAGACGATCCGCACCGTGCAGCCCTGCGCCGCCAGGTCACGCAGGCGCTGCGGGATCGCGACGCGGTAGGTGTCCCACTCCGACATGCCGACCCTGATCGTCGTCCCGCCCCGGCAGGAGACCTTGCCGAGCTGATCGACGATGGGGTCGCCGCTCGCCTCGGGGAAGAAGTGGGCCCGCACGGAGCCGCCGGGACCGCCGGTCTGGACGATCCGGTAGTAGTCGAGGTTCTTGCGCTCGGCGGCCAGGTCGGCGAAGTAGCCGGCGTAGGCCGCGTAAAGTCGCCGGTTGCCGGGCACGACGACCGCGTTGTTCCAGTACGTCGTGGAGTTGAGGTCGGTCAGGTTGGCCGACGACTGCACCACGACCTCGGAGGCGTCGCCGGTGCGCGAGAACAGGTAGAACTTGTTGTGCTGGCCCTTGTTGCCGATGCAGGCGGCGGTGCCGCCGGAGGGCGGGCCGGTGCACACGTGCAGCCAGGAGCGCGCCGAGGTGTCCGTGCCCAGCGCCGCCGTCAGCTTCTCCGCGATGGCCGCGCCGCGCCTGTCGCCGTCCAGGACGACCTGGACGTCCACGTCGCGCTGGTGCGCCTTGATGAGCTCGTCGGCGAACTCCGTGCCCGCGGCGCCCGACATGACGAAGTGGGCGACCTGGATGCGGGCGCCCGAGGGGGTCTGCCGGACGAGGCCGCAGAGCTTCTGGGCGAGCGCCGCCCCGTCCCCGCTCACCGGGTCGTTGAAGACCGCCGCCGTCGTCACCGGCGTGGCGGGCGCGTCAGCGCAGGTGCCCGCGGAGGCGGCGGCCGGGCCTGGGCCCGCCAGCACGGCGGTGGCCATCAGGGCGCCCGTGGCGAGCGCGGGCAGGAACGTGCCTGGCATGGATCACTCCTTCATGAGGCGGCCGCTGCCGGTCGCCGTCGTGGTGGGGGGTGGAAGTGCTCCGGGGAAGTGGCAGGCGACCGGGTGGCCCGTGTCCCGTTCGACCAGTGCCGGTTCCTCGTCGCGGCACAGATCCTGGGCCCGCCAGCAGCGTGTTCGGAAACGACAGCCTGTCGGCGGGTCCAACGGTGAGGGAACATCTCCGGTCAGGACGATCTCGTCACGCTCGCCGTGCTCGTCGGCCCGCCAGTCGTCCAGGCTGGGCGCCGCCGACAGCAGAGCCTGCGTGTACGGGTGGGCCGGGCTCCGGTAGATGTCCTCCTTGGAACCGGTTTCGACGATCTTGCCCAGGTACATCACCGCCACCCGGTCGCACAGGTGCCGGACGACGCCCAGGTCGTGCGAGATGAACAGGTACGACACGCCCAGGTCGCGCTGCAGCTCCTGCAGCAGGTTGAGGATCTGCGCCCGCACCGAGACGTCGAGCGCGGACACGGCCTCGTCGCAGACGATCAGCCGCGGCCGCACGGCCAGCGCCCTGGCGATGCTGATGCGCTGGCGCTGCCCGCCCGAGAACTGGTGGGGGTAGCGGCCGGCGTGCTCGGCACGCAGGCCGACGCGCTCCAGCAGGGCACGCACCTCGTCGTCCCACCGCTCGCGCGGCACCAGCCCGGGGTGGATGCGCCACGCCTCCTTGATCAGGGCGGCGACGGTCATGCGCGGGTTCAGCGAGGCGTACGGGTCCTGGAAGACGAGCTGGATGTCCCGGCGCAGCCTGCGCAACTCCTTGGCGGGCAGGGCGCCGAGGTCGCGGCCGTCGAACAGGACCCTGCCGCCGGACGGGCGCACCAGGCCGACGATGGTGCGCGCGATCGTGGACTTGCCGCACCCGGACTCGCCGACCAGCCCGACGGTCTCGCCCGCGCGGACGGTCAGGCTCACGCCGGCCACGGCCCGCACCACGCCACCGGGCCGGCCGATCCCCGGCCGCAGGCGATAGCTCGTCACCAGATCGGCCAGCTCCAGCAGGGGCTCAGCCTCGGCCATGCGCGATCACCTCCTCGGCGAAGTGGCAGGCACTGGCCCGGCGAGGCCCATGCGCCCCGAGCTCCCCGTGCTCCCCGTGCTCCCCGAGCTCGCGGAGCTCGCGCGACGCGGGGTCGTCCGTGCGGCAGACGTCCCTGGCGAACGGGCAGCGCGGGTGGAAGGCGCAACCGGCGGGCCGCGCGGCCAGGTCGGGCGGCCGGCCCTCGATCGCCTCCAGCGGGGCGCCGATGTCGCGGGGGTCCGGCACCGCCCGCATCAGGCCCAGCGTGTACGGGTGGGCGGGCCGCTCGTACACCTCGGCCACAGTGCCGGTCTCGACTATGCGGCCCGCGTACATGACGGCCACCCGGTCGGCCGCCCGCGCGACCACGCCGAGGTCGTGGCTGATGAGGATCATGCCGAGCCGCTCGGCCCGCTGCCGCTGCCGCAGCAGCCGCAGGATCTGCGCCTGGACGGTCACGTCCAGCGCGGTGGTGGGCTCGTCGGCGATGAGCAGCCGTGGGTCGAGCGCCAGCGCCATCGCGATCATCACCCGCTGCCGCATGCCGCCGGAGAAGCGGTGCGGATGGTCGTCCAGCCGCCGCTCGGCATCGGGGATGCCCACCAGCGCCATCAGCTCCGCCGCCCGGCGACGGGCCTCCGCCCGGCCGGTGCCGCGGTGCCTCCGGAACATCTCCGCGATCTGGTAGCCCACCGTCAGCGACGGGTTCAGCGCGCTCAGCGGATCCTGGAAGATCATGGAGATGCGCTCGCCCCGCAGGTCCCGCCACTCGCGGGCGGACAACCCGGCGACGTCGCGGCCCTCGATCGTGACGCGCCCTCCCGCGATCCGCGCCGCCTGCGGCACCAGCCCCATCAGCGCCTGCGCGGTCACGCTCTTGCCGCTGCCGGACTCGCCGACGATCGCGAGCGTCTCGCACTCGCCGACCTCGAAGGACACCCCGCGTACGGCCCGCAGCGGCCCCGCCGGCGTGTCGAACTCCACGGCCAGGTCCTCGACCTCCAGCAGCGGGGTCGCGGATCCGTTCACCCTTTCGCCGGCCCTTTCGTTGGACATCGTCACAGCTCCGTCATCGGGTCGGAGGCGTCGCGCAGCAGGTCGCCGAGGACGCCGATGCTGACCACGACGAGGGCCAGGGCGGCGCCGGGCACCGCGGCGATCCACCAGGCCGACGCGAGGTAATCGCGGCCTTCTGCGATCGTCGAGCCCCAGGACGCCTGGGAGGCGGGCACGCCGAGGCCGAGGAAGCTCAGCGACGCCTCGGCGACCATGGTCAGGCCGACCTGCACGGTGGCCGCGACCATCAGCGGCGGCAGGCACGACGGCAGGATGTAGCCGGCGAGGATGCGCGCATGGGAGGCGCCCATCACCCGCGCCGAGTCCACGAACTCCCGGTCGCGCACGGCGAGCGCCGAGCCGCGGACCACCCTGGCGAAGATCACCCATCTGGTGACCGCCAGCGCGATGATCACGTTCACCATGCTCGGGCCCAGGACGCCGGCCAGCAGGATGGCCAGCAGCAGGCTGGGGAAGGCGAGCTGGATGTCGCCGACCCTGGAGATGATGCCGTCGGCCCAGCCGCCGAAGTAGCCCGCGAGCAGCCCGAGCAGCAGCCCGACCGAGCCGCCGACGGCCACGGTCACCAGCGCCACCGTCAGCGACGTGCGCATCCCGGCCAGCACCTCGGCCAGGATGTCCTGCCCGACCTGGTCGGTGCCGAGCCACGCCATCGCGCCGTCGGACAGCCGGGTGCCCGGCGGCAGCAGCCGGTCGACCGGGCTGGTGCGCGCCGCGTCGTACGGCGCCAGCAGCGGCCCGAGCAGGCCGGCCAGCACGAACAGCAGCACGGTCCCGAGCGCCAGGTGCGCGCGCAGGGGCAACCCGGCCAGCCGGCCGGCGAGCGTCGCGCCTCGCACGTTAACGGTCATCAGGCGTTCTCCAACTGGATCCTGGGGTCGAGGTACACGTAGAGCACGTCGACCAGCAGGTTGAGCAGGATGTAGCAGACCGTGATCACGGTCAGGACGGCCTCGACCACGGCGTAGTCGCGGAACGTGATCGAGTCGATGAGCAGCGACCCGATCCCGGGCCAGGCGAAGATCACCTCGACGATGACGCCGTTCGCGATGAAGTAGCCCATGAGCAGGCCCAGCATGGTCACGACCGGGACCAGGGTGTTGCGCAGCACGTGGACGGAGAAGACGACCCGGTGGCTCATGCCCTTGGCGTGGGCCGTGCGGACGTAGTCCTGGTTCATCTCCTCGAGGATCCCGGTGCGGACGAGCCGGGCCAGCCAGCCCACGAACGGCAGCGCCAGCGTGAACGCGGGCAACAGCAGGCTGACCATGGTGCCGTCGGCCGTGCTGGGCAGGATCTGCAGCCAGCGCGCGAAGATGAGCGAGAGCATGATGCCGATCCAGAACGGCGGCAGCGCCTGGCCGACCAGCGAGGACACCGAGACCAGGTGGTCGGCCCAGGTGTTCGCGCGGCGGGCGGCGAACGAACCGGCCGCGAAGCCCAGCACGATCGTGATCACCATCGCCCATGCCGACAGGGACAGGGTCGAGCCGAGCCGCTCCAGGCAGGCGTCCAGGGCGCTGACGCTCTGCCGCCAGGAGTGGCCGAAGTCGAGGGCGACGACGTCCCGCATGTGGGTGGCGTACTGGACGAGCAGGGGCTCGTCGAGCCCGAGGCTGCCGCGCAGCTCCTCCAGCGCCTCGGGCGTGGCCTGGCTGCCGAGGATCAGCTCGGCCGGATCGCCGGGCAGCACGCGCAGGGCGATGAAGACGATCGTGATCGCGCCCCAGATCTGGAGCAGCGCCTGGGCGAGCCGCCGGCCGAGGTAGGCGGTCATGTGCCGCCCCCGCCGCTCGACGCCCGCACGACCAGCCGGGGCGGGAAGAGGATCTGCTCCGGCGTCCCCGCGGCCTCCCGCCTGTCGAGCCGCATGAGCATGTGGTCGACGGCGGACACGGCGATGTCCGCGGCGGGCAGCTCCACGGTGGTGAGCGAGGGGATCACGTAGGGGGCGAACGGGTGACCGCCGTAGCCGACGACCAGGATGTCGTCGGGGATCCGCAGCCCCGCCTCGTCGGCGACCCGGTAGACGCCGAGCGCGAAATAGTCGTTGCCGGCCACGAACGCCATCGGCCGCTGCGCGGACCGCACGACCTCCCTGGCCAGCCGGTACGCCTCGCTCGGGTCCCACGGCATCGCGCTCTGCTCCAGCCGCCGGGTCGGCACCTTGATCATGGTGTCGGGTTCGACGGGCAGGCCGCTGTCGGCCATGGCCCGCCGGTAGCCCTCGACGCGGTCGGCGACCGCCGAGACGCCCAGGTCCTCCTCCAGGAAGTAGATCTTCCTGGCGCCCTGGGCGACGGCGTGCCTGGCGGCCTCGTAGCCGCCCTTGACGTGGTCGACGCCCACCAGGTCGGCGTTCAGCTCGGGCACGTCACGGTTGATCAGGACCAGCGGGACGCCGGCCGCACGGAACCGCCGCCAGTGCTCGGCCCCCTCCTGCACCGTCACCACGAGCACCCCGTCCACGCCGCGCCGCAGCAGTTCCTCGGCCGCGCGCCGCTCGTTGGCCAGGCTCTCCTCCGTCGCCATCAGCAGTAAGGAGTAGCCGTGCCGCCGGCAGTGCTGCTCCATCCCGCTGATGAGCTGGGCGTAGAACGGGTTGGACGGGTTGGTGATCACCATGCCGAGCGTGCTCGCGGAGCCGAGGACCAGCGACCTGGCCGTGGAGTTGGGCACGTAGCCCAGCCGCTCGGCCTCGGCCTTCACCCGCTTGCGCGTCTCCAGGCCGACGCTGTCCTTGTCGGAGAGGGCTCTGGAGACGGTGTTCACGGAGACGCCGAGGCTCTCGGCGATGTCCTTCAATGTCGTACGGCGTGCCTCACGCATGACGCTCCCGGGCTGGGTCTGGTCTCGCACGGATCACCCGGTGGTCGACACCGTGCGGAACACGGGCTGGCTGTTGGCCGCGGGGACGAAGCCCGCGACGGAGGAGCGCAGCCCGTACGTGGCGGCCAGCGCCGCGGGGAAGACGCCGACCGCGTCACGCCAGATGATCTCGCATGCCCGGCCGTACAGCGACTTGCGCTCGTCCTGGTCGGAGGTGGCCTTGGCCTTGGCGAGGATGCCGTCGAGCTCCTTGTCGGCGTAGCCCATGCGGTTGGCCTCGCTGGTGTAGAGCCGGCCGAGCGTGTAGTCGGCGTCGCCGGTGGTCACGGTGTTGACCTGGAGCTCGATGTCCCAGTCGAGCGCCGTGAGCCGCTTGAGCCAGGCCGCCTTCTCGATCTGCTGCGGCTCGACGACCACGCCGACCTTGGCCCAGGCCGAGATGATCGACTGGGCCAGCTCGGTGGCGAGGGGCCCGGTGTCCTTGAACCACATCATCGAGGTCCGGATCCCCGAGCCGTGACCGGCCTCGGCCAGCTCGCGCCTGGCCAGGTCGGGGTCGTACGCGTAGGGCTTCTGGGGGGCGTGACCGAAGACGGCGGACGGGATCGGGGCGTCCATGACGGCGGCGGCGTCGCCGTACAGGCTGGAGACGATGGTCTTGACGTCGAGCGCGTGGAGCAGCGCGCGGCGCACGCGCGGGTCGGAGAAGGGTTTCCTGCCGCAGTTGAACCAGGTGAGGAAGTAGTTGACGCCCGGCTTGCTCTCGATCTTCACGCCGTCGACGCCGCGCAGCCGTTCGAGCTCGTCGGGCGGGATGATCCAGGTGACGTCCACCTCGCCGTTCTGCAGCGACGTCATGCGCGTGGAGGACTCGGGGATGTACGGCAGGCGCAGGCCGGCCAGTTTGGACGCGCCGCCCCAGTAGCCGGGCGCGGGCTTGAGCAGCAGTTGTGACGAGGGTGTGAACGACTCGACGGAGAAGGGGCCGCTGCCGATGGCCTTGCGTGACAGGTCGCCCTTGCCGATCTGGGCGGCGGGCAGGATGAAGGCGAGGGTCAGGTTCACCAGCAGGGTGCCGACGGGCTCCTTCGTGGTGATCGTGATGGTGCGCGGGTCGGGGGCCTTGATCGTGTCCACTGTGGACCACAGCGGCTTCTGCGGGCCGTCGGAAGCGGCCAGCCGCTCCAGCGACGCCTTGACGTCGGCCGAGGTCAGCTTGCCGCCGTCGTGGAAGACGACGCCGTCGCGGAGGGTGAACTCCCACGTCGTCTCGTCGGGCTGGCGCCACGACGTGGCCAGGCTCGGCGCAGCCTTCTCGCCGTCCCAGGCGACGAGCGTGTCGTAGATCTGCCGGTTGGCGAGCAGCGACGCTTCGTCCACGGCGCTCGCGCCGTGCGGGTCCAGGTCGTTGATCGCCTGGTAGAAGGCGGCGCTGAGCGGCCGGTTCCCTCCTGCGGCCGGTCCCGTCCCCTTGCCGCCGGGGGCACACCCGGTGACGAGGCCGGGAAGGGAGGCGCCGGCGGCCCCGGCTCCCAGGAGGGTCAGGAACCGCCGCCTGCCCACCCCCTCCGTTGCCGTCATGTCGAGCTCCTCTCAGCTCTTCAGGGCCAGGTAGATCAGTACTTTGGCCTTCGGGTCGCCGCCGGTCAGCGTGGCCCGCAGGCGCAACCAGTGGCCGAACTCGCGCACCCGCATGGACAGCAGCCCGGGCTCCGTGGCGACCTGCTCGGCGCTCTCGTCGTCGTCGCACCAGTGCAGCCCGTCGGGGGAGACCTGGGTGGTCAGCCGCAGGGCGGGCGTGTCGCCCTCCAGGGCCAGGGTCCGCACGAACCAGCGCGCCTCCGCGGCCCACCCGGCCTCGTACGGCTCGGTCATGAAATCTGCGGTGAAAGTGCTGTTGCGCTCAAGAACGGCGGTCAGAGCGTGCCTCATGCCGGTGTTCACCAATCCACGGAAATCAGTGCGGAATCGAGAAAAAGGAAGTTGCGTACCGGAGAATGGGTGCGCACGCTCACATAGAAATTGAGCAGGTTCTCCAGGCTGTCGTACTTGTCGGGATAGGCCGGCACCGGGACCTGGCGCATGTCCATGATCCGGTCATTGACCTGCAACTCGATGTTCGTCCGGGTCCTGGTGTCGAACTGCCAGCGCAGATAGTGCCAGTTGACCTTGGTCGGCACCTCGTTGTAGCAGAGGAACTGCGGCTCCTCGTCGAGCGGGCGCCAGTCCTCGGGATCGGGCGCGGTGAAGTCCTCGGTGGGCGACAGGTTCTCCTGGTTGTGCAGGTTCTCCCTGGGCGTCGGCTCGGGCACCACGGGGTACATCCAGCGCCTGGTGAAATTGTTGTCCAGGTCGGTGTTCTGGTAGCGGGCGACGCAGTGATAGCGCACGCCCTCGCCGTCGCACAGGTCCGTGGCCACGGTGAACGCCCCGAACTGGGCCTCGGACGGGTGCAGGTTGCCGTCCCACTCGATGTCGCCGAAGCTGTTGCCGAGCGAGGACTCGGCGGTGGCCGCCTCGCTCTTGTAGGTGAAGTACGTCTCGAACTGCACCACCCCGCGCCTGGCCATGGTCAGCCGCCGGATCGCCACCGCGGTGTGGCCGGTCACCGGCCGGGTGGCGACCTTGAGCGCGTAATTACCGCTCATCGCGGCGTGCGTGCCGATGTCGAAGAAATCGCACGAGCTGAGCTGCGGCGGGCGGAAGTCGCGCATGTGCACGTCGACCGTGTCGAGATTCCCGTGGCCGTCGTGGTTTCCGATGAGTTCGCACCAGCCGTGCGTTCCTGTAGCGAACTCATCGAAGGCGAGTATGCGGGGGAGGGGGTTGAACTTGGAGAGTTTGGGGTCCGCTGCGATCAGCGCGCGCCGGAGGTCATCGGCCGGACCATGGGTGGTGTCCACGCTCAAGGGGGCGTCCTTCTCGTCGACAATCGCCTGGGGAGGATGAACGTTCACGTGAACGTTAATTCCAGGTTTCGAGGACGCTAACTTGCAAGATTGCGGATGTCAAGGGACCTACGCGGACATACCCGACGAGAAGCCCGTGGCTTCGCACGTCGTGGTCAGCGTCGTGTTCATGGGGGGCCGGGCGGCGACGCCCGGTGGCGCCGCCGCCCGATCGCGAGGACGTCCGGGGCTCAGTCTCCGGACACCAGGCGCGCGGGGAACCCACCGGTCGCGATGGGCCCCCACCGCTCGATGTGCAGGCGGATCAGCGACTTGTCCTGGCGCCGCATGGCCGCTCTGTACTCGTCCCAGTCGGGATGCTCGCCGGCGATGCACCGGTAGTACTCGACCAGCGCCTCCAGGGCCTCGGGCATGTCGAGCACCTCGGCGCGGCCGTCCACCTGGACGTACGGGCCGTTCCAGTCGTCGGACAGCACGCAGATCGACGCCCGCTCGTCACGGCGGGCGTTGCGCGCCTTGGCGCGGTCGGGATAGGTGGCGACCACGATCCCGCCGCCCTCGTCGACGCCGCAGGAGACCGGCGAGAGCTGCGGCCGCCCGTCGGCCCGGGTGGTGGACAGCAGGCCGTGATGCCGGGGACGGAGGAAATCGAGCAGCTCGGGGAGCTCGACGCGGCGTGCGGTGGCGATGTTCGGAGCCATCTCATGTGCCTTTCACTCAGCTGAGGTCACGATCCTTTCACCGGCCCGGCCTCCTGGAACGCGGGGCGGGATGCGACCATCGGAGTCGTTGACCATAGAGCGACGGGTGATGGCATGACAGGTGAGAACGGCAGGAAAGCCCTTGTGGTGCGGGGAGGCTGGGAGGGGCACGCCCCCGTCGAGGCCACGGAACTCTTCGTGCCCTTCCTGGAGAAGCAGGGGTTCGAGGTGGTCAGGGCGGACTCTCCCGCACCGTACGCGGACCCCGCGTTCATGTCCGGCGTCGACCTCATCGTGCAGTGCTACACCATGGGCACGATCGAGCGGGCCGAGCTGCAAGGGCTGGAGGCCGCCATCCGCGCGGGCACCGGGATGGCGGGCTGGCACGGCGGCATCGCCGACTCCTTCCGCAACTCCTCCGACTACCTGCACCTCATCGGCGGGCAGTTCGCCTGCCACCCGGGCAAGGAGCCGACCGCTGAGGACGTGGGCACGCAGGAGCACTACTTCGTCCCGTACACCGTGAACATGTCGCCCGAGGCGGCCGGCCACCCCATCACCGAGGGCATCGCCGACTTCGACCTCGTCACCGAGCAGTACTGGGTGCTGACGGACGACTACATCGACGTGCTGGCCACGACCACGCAGCGGGTGCGCCCGTGGGACCCGTGGCATCGCGAGGTGACCTCGCCCGCCATCTGGACCCGAAAGTGGGGGAAGGGGCGGATCTTCGTCGCGACCCCGGGGCACGGTGTCGACGTGCTCCAGCACGACAGCGTGCGCACCGTCATCGAAAGGGGCATGGTGTGGGCGAGCCGGTGAACGTGGGCGTCGTCGGCTGCGGCGCGATCTCCGCCCAGTATTTCCGCACCATCGAACGGCTGCCGCAGGTGCGGCTGGTCGCGGTGGCCGACCTCGACCTCGACAGGGCGCGGGAGGCGGTGCGGCCCTACCCCGGCACCGACGTGCTGAGCGTGGCCGAGCTGATGGCCGACCCGCGCGTCGACGTCGTGCTCAACCTGACCGTCCCGGCCGCCCACGCCGAGATCGCGTTGCGGGCCATCGCCGCCGGCAAGGACGTCTACTGCGAGAAGCCTCTGGCCGCGAACGTGGCCGACGCCGCGCGGGTGCTGCGGGCGGCCGCCGAGGCCGGGGTGCGCGTCGGTTGCGCGCCCGACACGGTGTTAGGGACGGGCACGCAGACCGCGCGCAAGGCGATCGACGACGGCCTGATCGGGCGGCCGGTCGCGGCCACCGCGACGATGATGACGCCGGGTCACGAGCGCTGGCACCCCAACCCCGACTTCTACTACGCCCCCGGCGGCGGCCCGCTGCTCGACATGGGCCCCTACTACATCACCTGCCTGGTGACGCTGCTCGGGCCGGTGGCGACCGTCGTCGGCGCCGCCGGGCGAACACGGGCCAAGCGCACGATCGGCTCGGGCCCCCGCCAGGGTGAGGAGATCCCGGTCAACGTCGACACCCACGTCACCGGGGTGCTGGTGCACGCGTCAGGGGCGCTGTCCACGCTCGTGATGAGCTTCGACGGGGTGGCGACCAGGTCGCCCAACATCGAGGTGCACGGGGAGAAGGGCTCGCTCGTCGTGCCCGACCCGAACCACTTCGACGGCGCCGTCCTGGCTTCGCTGCTGGGGGAGGAGGGCTGGCGGGAACTGCCTGCGGCGGCCGGCTACGTCGAGGCCGGACGCGGCGTGGGCCTGGCGGACCTCGCGTCGGCCGGCCTCGACGTAGCCGGCGGCGCGGAGCCGCGCGCGGGCGGCTCGCTGGCCTTCCACGTGCTCGACGTCATGGAGTCGCTGCTGAACGCGGCGCGCTCCGGCGCGGCGGTGACCATCGCGAGCACCTGCGAACGCCCCCCACCCGTGGGCCTGCGTTCCCTCGGCGAAGGGCCGGACGGCATGCCCTAGGCGTGCGACGCCCGGCTGTTTCCCCGCGCTCGCCCCCGTCAGGCGAGGGGGCCGAGCGGCGAGGACAGGTCTTCCGCGACCTGTCCACGATCAGGCAGCCGCCCGCTGGAGGTGCCACACCACGATGGCGGGTGCGCCGTCGGCGGCCGCCCGCGCCGCCTCGGGCGCGAGGTCGACCAGGACCCACGGCCACAGGTCCCAGGGCCCGGGAGACCCGGGCTCGCGCGGCGGGTCCTTCGGCTCGGGGACCTCGGCGCCGGGCTCCCGAGGCTCCTCGCACCGGCGCACCTCGAGGCCCGCCCGCAGGGCGGCACGCACGTAGTCGCCGATCCGGTGGTGGTAGGTGGCCACGCGGGCGGGCCGGTCGTCCGGCAGCCGCAACGACGGGATGATGCCGCGGGCCACGCCCTCGGGGTGGATGTCGGAGATCACCACGTGCCCGCCCGGGCGCAGCACCCTGGCGAACTCGGCCAGCACCGGATCCAGCGAGGGGACATGGGTGAGCGCCAGGGAGCAGACGATCAGGTCGATGGCGGCGTCCTCGACCGGCAACCGGTCGAGCGGGCCGAGACGGAAGTCGCCCTCCGGGACCCGCTCGCGAGCGCGGGCGAGCATGTCGGGGGAGCTGTCGACGCCGATGATCCGGTGGCCGCGACCGGCCAGGGTCGCGGCGAACCGGCCCGTGCCGCACGCGGCGTCGAGGGCGACGCCCACCGGCAGCTCGCCGACGATCTCCTCGACGATCGGCTCGTCGTAGGAGAACGTCGAGTTGGGGCCGTCGTACGTCTGCGACCAGATCCGATAACCCTCGACCGTGTCGACGCGGACGACGTCGACGGCGGCATCGGCCAGTGCCGGATCGTCCAGCAGGCGCCGGATCTCGGCGATGCGCGCCTCGACGAACGCGCGGTCGTGCTCCCCGGTGAAGGAGCGCATCAAAGCCATGCCTTCCAGGCCGAGCACGTAGGCCAGGGGGTTCTCGTAGGTCACCGGCGACACGCTAGCGACACGGCGCACGCGCGTGCCAACGCTTTTCCTCCTGAACGAATGCGCAGAGTGACGAGGAATAACAGGCCGTATATCCGGTAAGGACACCAGCATCCGACATCGGCTTCGGGGGGATGAGTGCCGGACGAGCCGCCCGGACGCGCGTGTGGCGTGTCCACGGCAGTAAGCGACGGGGCCGCGCGGTCGTGGGCGCGCACCGGCCCACCCGACCCGCGTCCGGCTTCACTCGGGTCGCGTCCGGCTTCGCTGGAGCCGCGTCGGTCTTCACCCGGCCCGCGTCGGGCTTCGCTGGAGCCGCGCCGGTTTCCATTCGAGCCGCGTCCTGATCCATCGGGCCTGTGTCCGGGTCCGTCAGGCCCGTCCGGCCGGGGCGTCACTGCGTGCGGCATCGTGCCGGACGCCCGGGGGACGCGCGCTCGGTTCCCCCTGGGAGCCGGGGCTCCATGATCGGCGCGTTCTACGAGCACAACCTGCGAGGACGGTACGTCGAGGTCGAGTACGCCGACGGCCGCGTCCGCCCGCTCGCCGCCGAACGCTGGCTGCGGCCCATCGACGGCGACGAGGACGTGCTGGACCGGTGCGGCGGCCCCACCCTGGACGTCGGTTCGGGAGCCGGCAGGCTGACTGCGGCGCTCGCCCGCAGGCGCATCTTCGCCCTGGGCATCGACATCACCCCCCTGGCGGTCGAGCTGACCCGGCGCGCGGGCGGCCTGGCTCTGCTCCGGTGCGTCTTCGAACCCGTTCCCGGCGCCGGACTGTGGGCCGAGGCCCTGCTGACCGACGGCAACATCGGGATCGGCGGCGACCCCGTGGCGCTGCTGCGGCGCCTGCGGCAGCTGGTCAGGCCGGGCGGATCCGTGCTCGCCGAGGTGCGCCCGCCGGGCTCGGGGAGCACGGTGGACCGCGTACGGCTGCGCCACGGTGGCCGCACCGGCGACTGGTTCCGGTGGGCGACCGTCTGCGCCGACGACATCGGCCCGCTCGCCGGAGGCTGCGGCTTCCCTGCCGTCGACCTGTGGACCGCTGCCGGCCGTTGGTTCGCCACCTGCACCGGCCCGACACCGTAGCCGGAGGCCTGGCTGAGACCGGCCGTGTGGTGACGCAGGTGGCCAGGGTGGGACGAGGTGGTGGTGTCGGTGGCCTGGCTGGGACGGGCCGGGTGGTGACGCCGGTGGCCCGGGCGTGATGGGCCGCGGGGCCATGCCGGTGGCCCGGATCCGGTGAGTGGTGTGGTGGCGGTGGTGGTCCGGCTCAGGCGAGTGGCGCGGTGGCGAACTCCTTCATGCCCTCCGCGAACCGGATCCGCGCCCGGAAGCCGAGGTCCGCGGCGGCCCGGTGCGGCGCGGCCACGATGTGGCGCACGTCGCCCAGCCGGTACTCTCCGGTGGTGACCGGCTCGGGGCCGCCGCGCTGCGCCGCCAGTTCCCTGGCCAGCTCGCCGACAGTGTGCGGCTCCCCGCTCGCGATGTTGTACGCGGCCAGGCGCCCCGGCCGGCCGCCGGTGAGTGCGGCGACGTTCGCGCCGGCGACGTCGCGGACGTGTACGAAGTCGCGCGTCTGCCCGCCGTCCTCGAACACCCGGGGCGCACGACCGGCTTCCAGCGCGGACCGGAAGATCGCCGCGACCCCCGAGTAGGGGGTGTCCCTCGGCATCCTGGGGCCGTACACGTTGTGGTAGCGGAGGGCGACCGCGGTGCCGCCGGTCTCGCGCGCCCAGTTGGCGGCGAGGTGTTCCTGCGCGAGTTTCGTGGTGGCGTAGGCGTTGCGCGGATCCACCGGCGCGTCCTCGTCGATGGGGGAGTAGCGCACGTGGTCGCCGCAGCGGGGACAACACGGCTCGAACGACCCCCGCGCCATGTCCTCGGCGCAGCGCGGGCCGGGCCGCACCCGGCCGTGCCGCGCGCAGTCGTAGGCGCCCTCCCCGTAGACCACCATGGAGGAGGCCAGCACCAGCCGCCTGACGTCGCGGGCGGCCATCGCGGCCAGCAGCACCGCCGTGCCGTACACGTTGGCCGAGGCATAGCCGGGCAGGTCGGCCACGTCCACGCCGAGACCGACCTTGGCCGCCTGGTGCACGACCGCGCCGGCGCCCGCCAGCAGCCGGTCGAGCAGGACGGGGTCGCGTACGTCCCCGCCGGAGCGCAGGTCGAGCGGCACGACCTCGTGACCGGCCGCCTCCAGCGCCTCCACCACGTGACTGCCGATGAACCCGGCGGCACCCGTCACCACCACCGTACGGCCGCGCGCGCCGGTCACAGACGCGTCCCGATCCCGGCGAGCGCGGCGGCGTAGCGGGAGCGCGGGGCCAGCGCCGCCACCTCGATCGCGTCCGCCATGGTGTCCACGTCGGTCAGGCACGGCAGCGACGCGACGCTCATCCCCGCCGCCTCCATCCGCCGCAGCTGGATCTCTCCGGTGTCCGGCTCCGACATCGGCACGCCGAGCAGCAGCGCGGGGTCGGGGTCGCGCAGCCCGAGCAGCCAGAAGCCGCCGTCGTTCGCGGGGCCGAACACCGCGTCGCGGCCGTCGAGCAGCGCCACGGCGTCGGCCAGCAGGTCCGGCGTGACCTGCGGGGTGTCCATGCCGATCAGCACGACGGGGACGGGCAGCAGCCGGTACGCGTCCTCGAAGGCCGCCGCCAGCCGCTCGTCCAGGCCGCCGCCGCGTTGCGGGAGCACGGTGAAGCCGGCGGGCAGCCACGCTCCGGGGGCGCCGTCGAGGACCAGCACCCGGCGGACGGCCGGCGCCAGGGCGACCGTGCGCAGCGTGTCCTCCAGCGCGGCCCCGGCCACGGCGGCCGCCTCCTCGGGGGTGAGTGGCGGGACGAGCCGGGTCTTGACCTTCCCCGGCACGGGCTCCTTGGCGATCACGACGATCTGCGTCTGGTTCATGTGCTTCCGTCCTGGCGGCCGGGCGGAAGAGCCAGGGCTCGCCGCATGTCGTCGATGGCCCGCAGGGTGCCGCGTACCGTGCCGGTCACCTTCGACCGGCCGTTGCGGGGCAGGTAGTCGACATCGACCTCGACGATGCGCCAGCGCGCCGCTCCCGCGCGCAGGACCATCTCCAGCGGGTAGCCGAAGCGCCGGTCGACGAGCCCCAGCCGGAGCAGCGCGACGCGCCGGCAGGCGCGCATCGGCCCCAGATCGTGCAGCCGGGCACCGGTACGGCGGCGCAACCTCCTGGCCAGCACGGCGTTGGCGAGCCTGGCGTGCGCCGGCCACGACGCGCCGGGCCGGCGGACCCGGCGGCCCAGGACGAGGTCGGCATCGCCGGCCATGACGGGCCCGCTCACCCGGGGCAGTTGCTCGGGATCCAGCGACGCGTCGGCGTCCATGAAGCACACGATGTCCGAGGTGGCGGCGGTGAGCCCGGCGTGGCAGGCGGCGCCGAACCCGGTCCGCGGCTCGCTCACCACCGTCGCGCCGAGCTCGGCGGCGATCTTCGCGGACCCGTCGGCCGAGCCGTTGTCGACCACGATCGGGTGGAAGCCGTGCGGCATCCGCCCGAGCACCCACGGGAGGGCCGCCGCCTCGTTGAGGCAGGGCAGCACCACGTCGATCTTCATGGCTCCGACGCTACTGCGATGCCCCGGTTCGCACCCTTGCGCCGGGTGCCGTCTTTCCGAGAAATGACCAGCTCAGAGCCATCAGGAGAACCGGCCACGGTGGCCGGGGGCCGCCGCGCCGGCCCCGGCCACCTCCACCCGTCAGTCCAGCGGCAGGGCCAGGTCGAGGCGCGCGACACGTTCGGGGTCGGAGAGGATGTCGATCGCGGCGATCCTGCCGTCGGCGATGGTGAAGCCGAGGACCGATCGCGGCCGGCCGTCCTCGCTGCTGATCAGCCCGGCCGCCCCGTTCACCAGCACGGGCTGCACGGTGCGGGTGGTCGTGAACCGCTGGAAGTTCGGGGCGTGCCCGACCACCGCGTCGGCACCGCTGATCGTCCACGAACCGCCCTCGGCGAAGGCGCCCGCGTCGACGCGCAGGACCACGTCGGGATCGAGGACGGCGAGCAGCGCGGCGAAGTCACCGTCGCGAGCGGCCGACAGGAAGGCGTCGACGACCCGGCGCTGGCGGACGGGGTCGCGGTCGGGCGACGGCATCGTCCCCCGTACGCGCTGCCTGGCCCGGCTGGCCAGCTTCTTGGCCGCGTCGGGGGAGCGGTCCACGATCGTGGCGATCTGATCGAACGGCACCGCGAACATGTCGTGCAGCACGAAGGCCAGCCGTTCCGCCGGGCGCAGCGAATCCAGCACCACCTGCAGCGCCAGGCCGATGGCGTCGGCGATCAGCGCCTCCTGCTCGGGGTCTCCTCCGTCCTCGGGACTGACGACCGGATCGGGCAGCCGCTGCTCCATGGGGGTTTCGCGGCGCGTGGCGCGTGCGCGCAGCATGTCCATGCAGACCCGGCCGACCACCGTGGTGAGCCAGCCGCCCAGGTTGTCGATCGCGCCGGAGTCCGTACGGCTGAGCCGCAGCCACGCCTCCTGCACCGCGTCGTCGGCCTCGGTGAGAGAGCCGAGCATCCGGTACGCCACCGCCTTCAGGTGGGTACGGTGTTCTGCGAAACTTTCGGCCAGGAACTCGTCAGCGTCCACGGTCACATCATCCTTCGATCAGGGGCGTTCCCCTTCTTGACGGAACGGACGCGGCGAAGGTGACGGATACGGCGAACTCTAGTCTGTACCCGTACGGCAGGAACGCGTGAGCGGGAAGGGAAGCCCATGATCGCCCGTATCTGGCACGGCGCCACCCCGGCCGAGAAGTCCGGCGACTACCTGACGCTGATGCGGGAGGTCGCACTCCCCGACTACCGGTCGACCCCCGGCAACCGGGGCGCCTACGTGCTGCATCGCCTGGACGGCGCGGTCGCCCACTTCCAGATGCTGACGTTCTGGGACTCGGAGGAGGCGATCAAGGCATTCGCCGGCGATGACGTCACCGTCGCGAAATACTACGACTTCGACGATGCCTTCCTGCTGGAGAAGGAGCTCCGGGCCGTCCACCACCACGTGTACGACACGTGACCCGCGGCACCGGACCCGGCCAAGGCCGCAGCGCTCCGCGAGTACGTCGCCGCCTGGGCGCGCGACAGCGGCTCGGCGCCGGCACGGGCGCCGGCGAGATCCGGGCCGAACTGCTGCGGGCCCTCGGCGTGACAGGGGAGCACATGTGAGACGGCACGTGCGCTCTTGAGAGACGCGCCCGGCGTCAATCCTGCGGGCCGGATGGTTCCGGCCTGACCAGCAGGGGCATGACGGCCTGGTCGATGTACTCGTCGATCTGCTCGTCGTCGGGTGCCGTGCCGTGGTGCATGAAGTGCTGCAGCAGCAGGCCGCTCCCCACCAGCACCGGGATGGCGGAGGCCGACCCGGCGGTGATCTCCCCCCGGGCGGCGGCCTGGCGCAGCAGCTCCAGCATGGCCTGCTGGCGGGGGCGGATGAGCCTTTCCATGACGGCCTCGGCGACCGCGGGGTGCCGCCGCCGCTCCGCGACCAGGGTCATCAGGACGTTGCCGGCCTGCTCGGCGAGGGAGCGGGCCATCATGCGGGCCGCGGCACGGAAGTCGTCGCGGATCCTGCCGGCGCTCTCATGGCCCTCCGGCGAGGGCAGGACATGCTCGAGCGCGTCGATGATGAGGTCTTCCTTGGTGGGCCAGTAGCGGTAGACCGAGGTCTTGGCCGCGCCGGCCCTCAGGGCCACCCCTTCGATGGAGACGTCGCCGTAGCCGTGCTCCACTAGCTCGTCGAGCATCGCCTGCCGGATGGCCTGGCGCATGGTCTCGCGGCCGCGACGCTTGGCGCGGGGCGGGCTCTTCTGGTCGGTCACCTTTCCCAGTATAGCGACGCTTGCGTATCTTTCTGCCGCGTCGTAGCGTCTGATAGATACGACATCGTTTCTATAAATGAGGAGGGCGACATGGACGATGCGCGTTCCGGCCACGCGGCGCTTCGCGAGGCGGGCCCCGTGCACCGTGTCACCACGCCGCTGGGCGGCGAGGCGTACGTGATCACCCGGTACGAGGAGGCCCGCGCGGTGCTTCAGGACCAGCGGCTGTCCAAGCACCCCAAGAACGCCCCTGGCTTCCTGCGCGACTCGGGGCTCGTCACCGAGGCGGCGGGGCCCGTCGGCGTCAACATGCTCTCCAGCGACCCGCCCGACCACACCCGCCTGCGCCGGGTCGTCGGCAAGGCGTTCACGCCGAGACGCGTGCAGGCGCTGCGCCCGCGCGTCCAGCAGATCACCGACGACCTGCTCGACGCGCTGCCCACGGGGAAGGAGATCGACCTCATCGACCGGTTCGCCTTCCAGCTCCCGATCACCGTGATCTGCGAGATGCTCGGCGTCCCCGTCGAGGACCGCGACAGGTTCCGCGCCTGGACCCGCGCCATGACGCTCGTCGTCTCGACGCCTGACGAGAGGCGGCGGCGCGAGGAAGGCATGGCGGCGCTGCAGGCTTACCTGTCCGACCTGATCGAGCGGCGCAGAGGCGGCGTCGACCGCGAGGTGCCGCACGAGGACCAGCCGGACCTGCTCAGCGCTCTGATCGTGGCCGCGGACGAACGGGGCGAGCTCGACGAGGACGAACTGCTCGGCACGCTCATGCTCCTGCTCATCGCCGGGCACGAGACCACGGTCAACCTCATCGGCAACGGCACGCTCGCCCTGCTCCGCAACCGGGACCAGCTCGACGCGCTCATCGCCGACCCCGGGCTGCTGCCCTCGGCCGTGGAGGAGTTGCTGCGCTACGACGGTCCGGTCGAGAACGCCACGTTCCGCTTCACCGTCGAGGACGTCGAGATCGGCGGCGTCACCATCCCCGGGGGAAACCTGGTGCTGGTCTCCCTGGCCGGGGCCGACCACGATCCCCTGCGCTTCGACCACCCGGGCGAGCTCGACCTGGCCAGGCGGGACAATCCGCACCTGGCGTTCGGGCACGGCATGCACTTCTGTCTCGGCGCGCCGCTGGCCAGGCTGGAAGGCGTGGTGGCCTTCGCGTCCCTGCTCGGGCGTTTCCCCGGGATCCGGCTGGCGTGCCCGGAAGAGCAGCTCCGGTTGCGTTACCAAAGTCCGCTGGTGATCATCCGTGGGCTGGAGGCGCTGCCCGTGGTGCTCGGACGCTGACGGGCTCACCGCCCCTCCTCCGAGGGGCGGTGAGTGGCTTCAGGGGCCCCTGTGCAGGCAGTTTGTCCTGTGGCGGGCATCGCGTGCTCATATGAGCAACTTTCGGCTCATGTGTTGCCGCCAGGTTAACGGGCGGCTTACCGTGCGTTACCTACGTCACATACGGAGGTCCCTATGCGTGGATTCCGGCTGTTCAAAATGCCTGTCCTCCTTCTTTTCCTCGCCGCTCTGGCCGCCTGCTCGGTGTCGACCACCCCCGGCGGGTCCACCGCCGGCGCGAGCCAGGAGGCCGGCGACGGCCCGCTCGTCGTCGGCTTCAGCCAGGCGACCCAGCAGTCCCCGTTCTACGTGCAACTGCGCGAAGGAGCCGAGGCCGCCGCCAAGAAGGCCGGCGCCACGCTCTACTTCGCCGACGCGGGCGGCGACGTCACCAAGCAGAACAACGACGTCCAGGACCTCATCACCCGGCAGATCGACGTCCTGCTCATCAACCCGGTCGACCCCCAGGGCGTGCAGCCCGGCCTCGCCGCCGCCAAGGCGGCCGGAGTGTCGGTGGTGACCGTGGACCGGCCGGTCGCCGAGGGCGCGGTCGCCCACGTCGGGCGCGACAACAAGGCGATGGGCGAGCTCGTCGGCAAGCGGCTCAGCGAGGAGCTCGGCGCCAAGGGCGGCACCGTCATCGAGATCAAGGGAGACGCGGGCGGCGCCGTGGCACGCGACCGCAGCGCCGGATTCCACGAGGCCGTCAAGGCCAACCCGAAGATCAAGATCGTGGAGGGGCCGTACGCGGACTACGTCCGGGCCAAGGCCGTCACGGCGATGCAGGACCTGCTCCAGGTCAACCCCGGCGTGGCCGCCGTCTACGCGCACAACGACGACATGGCGCTCGGCGCGCTGAAGGTGCTCAACGAGAGCGGCAAGAGCAAGGTCCTCGTCGCCGGCGTGGACGGGCTCATGGAGGCGGTCAAGGAGATCTCCGGCGGCGGCCAGTACGTCGCCACGGCGCTCAACGACCCCATCTCGCTCGGCTCGAAGGCCGTGGAGACCGTGCTCAAGGTCGGCAAGGGCGAGAAGGTCGAGCCCTCCATCGACGCGGGCACCGAGCTGATCGACCGGGACAACGCGGCCCCGTACACCGGGTCCGGCGAGTTCGCCCAGGCGCGCGAGCAGTGACCACCGGCGCATACCAGGAAGGCGGAGATATGACCATGCAGGCCGCAGTGCTCCACGCGCCCGGGGACATCCGGGTGGAGCAGGTGCCCGTGCCCGAGCCCGGCCCCGGCGAGGCGCTCGTCCGCGTCGCGGCCTGCGGGGTGTGCGGATCGGACATCCCTCGCATGTTGTCCGCGGGGGCGTACCACTTCCCGATCATCTGCGGCCACGAGTTCTCGGGGCACGTGGTGCGGATGGGCGAGCGCCTGGCCGCCACGGGGCGCGTGCGCGAGGGCGACCTGGTCACCGTGCCCCCGCTCATCCCGTGCCACGCCTGCGCGCCGTGCAGCCAGGGGCACTTCAGCCTGTGCCAGGACTACGGCTACTTCGGCAGCCGCAGGGACGGCGCGTACGCCCAGTACGTCACCGTCCCCGACGAGAACCTGATGGTGTTGCCCGCCGACCTCGACCCGAGGGCGGCGGCCATGCTGGACCCGGCGGCGATCGCCCTGCACGCCCTGTGGCGGACGAAGATGCGCGGCGGCCACCGGGTCGCGGTCGTCGGCGCCGGCCCCATCGGGCTGTTCGCCGTGCAGTGGGCGCGCATCGCCGGCGCCGCCGAGGTGCTCGCGATCGAGGTGAACGAGCAGAAGGCCGCCATGGCGACGGAGGCGGGCGCCACGCACACCGCCACCAGCTCCGAGGCCGCCGCCGACCTGGTCGGCGAGGGGTACGACGTGGTCGTCGAGTCCGCGGGCGTGCCCGCCACCATCGACCAGGCGGTGGCGCTGACGGCCCGGCGCGGCGAGGCGGTGTTCATCGGCATCCCGCACGAGCCCGTGGTGCTGCCCAAGGCCACGTTCGGCTCCTTCCTGCGCCGCGAGGTCACGCTGCACGGCGCGTGGAACTCCTTCTCGGCGCCGTTCCCCGGCGAGGAGTGGCGGGAGGCGGCCAGGTTGCTCGCCTCCGGCGAGCTGGCCTGGAAGTTCATGATCACGCACGAGCTGGGGCTGGACGCGCTGCCCGAGACCATGGCCGGGCTCGGCGAACGATCCATCTTCAGCTCCAAGGTGCTCTTCCTGCCGAACGAGGAGTGACGATGACCGCTTTCCTCGCCCTCGACCTGGGCACAGAGGGCGCTCGCGCGGCGGTCTACACCGTGGACGGCACGCCGGCCGGGACGGGCGACGACGCCTACCCGACCAGCTTCCCGCGGCCCGGCTGGGCCGAGCAGGACCCGGAGCACTGGTGGCGGGCGAGCGTCCACGCCGCCCGCCAGGCGCTCGCCGAGGCGGGGAACCCGGAGATCGCCGGGGTCGCGGTGGCCACCACGGCCTCGACGGTGGCCGTCCTCGACCGGAACGGGCGCTCCCTGCGGCCCGCCCTGCTCTGGATGGACGGCCGGGCCGGCGAGGAGTCGGCGCTGACCGCGCGGAGCGGCCACCCCGTGCTCCGCTACTCGGGCGGCTCGGACGCGGTGGAGTGGCTGGTGCCCAAGGCCATGTGGCTGGCCCGCCACGAGCCCGGGACCTACCGCGAGGCCGCGCGCATCGCCGAGGCGGTGGACTACATGGTGTGGCGGCTCACCGGGCGGTGGGCGGGATCGCGGATGAACGCGGTCTGCAAGAGCAACTACGACCCGCGCGGCGCCGGGTTCCCGCACGACCTGTACGGGCAGCTCGGCGTCGGCGACCTGGCCGGCAAGCTGCCGGACGAGATCGTCCCCGTCGGCGACCCGATCGGCCCCGTCAGCGCCGCCGCCCGCGAGGAGCTGGGGATCACCGGCCCGGCCGTCGTCGCGTCCGGCGGGATCGACGCGCACCTGTCGCTGCTGGCCATCGGCGGCGCACCCGAGGGCCGGGTGTCGATCGTGTGCGGCACGTCCAACGCGTTCGTCACGGAGATCGCCGAGCCGGTCTTCCCGCCCACTGTGTGGGGGCCGTACCCGGACGCGCTGCGCACCGGGCGCTGGCTCGTCGAGGGCGGCCAGGTGAGCGCGGGCTCGGTGCTGGCCTGGGCGGGGGAGCGGCTCATGGGACGGCCGCGAGCCGAGATCGGCGGGCTCATCGAGGTCGCGTCGGCGCTGCCGCCGGTCGATCACGGCCTGATCGTCCTCGACTATTTCATGGGCAACCGCACGCCCCTGCGCGATCCGCTGCTGCGCGGAGCGGTGCTCGGGCTGACCCTGGCCAGCTCGCCCGAGCAGGTCTACCGGGCCGCCGTGGAGGGCGTCGCGTACGGCACCAGGCAGGTCATCGACTCGTTCACCGAGGGCGGGATCGGCGTGGAGGAGATCTACCTGTCCGGCGGCATCCGGCACAACGAGCTGTGGCTCCAGACGACCGCCGACGTGCTCGGCCGGCCGGTCAGCCTCGTCGCGGGCGACAACCTCACGCTGCGCGCCTGCTCGGTGATCGCCTCGGTCGGCGCGGGGCGGCACACCTCGCTCGCCGAGGCGGCGGCGGAGTACGCGCCGCGCACCCGCACCATCGAGCCGATCCCCGAGCACCGGGACGCCTACCGGCGGGGCTACGCCGACTACCGGGCGGCCACCGAGGCCACCACGCCGCTCGCGCACCGCCTGAACGCGCCGGAACGGAGGCAGGACCCATGACCGTCCCTGCCGACTACGACGATCAACTCTACGAGGTCGCCATCCGCTACTACGAAGGCGGGGAGACCCAGGAACAGATCGCCCACGCCCTGCACCTCACCCGCTGGAAGGTGGGCAGGATGCTGGCCGAGGCGCGCCAGGCCGGGATCGTCCGGATCGAGGTGCTGCACCCGAGGTCCCGGGTGCGCACCCTGGAACAGTCGCTCAAGGAACGCTGCGGGTTGCGCGACGCGGTCGTCGTGGCCGCCTCCGGCCATGACGGCGCTGAGCACCTGCGCGACCGGGTCGCCGCGGCCGGTGCCGACCACCTGATGGCGATGCGGCCCGTGCCCCGGTTGATCGGCGTCTCGTGGGGACGCACGCTCGACCGGCTGGCCGGCGGGCTCAAGCCCGGGTGGGCCACCGGCGTCAACGTGGTGCAGATCAACGGCGCGCTCAGCCGGTCGCGGCAGCCGACCAGCGCGCACAGCATGGCGAGCCTGATCGCCCACCACGGCGGCGGCACCGCCACGCTGCTGCCCGCCCCGGCGATCCTGGAGCAGCAGAGCACCAGGGCCGTGCTGGAGAGCGACCGGGCCGTCTCCGACGTGCTCGCCCTCGCCACCCGGGCCGACCTGTTCCTGTTCAGCCCCGGCGGCATGGGCAGCGACTCGGTGCTGGTCGACTCCGGCCAGATCGACGCCGGCCACCTGTCCAGGCTCGCGGAGGCCGGCGCGGTGGGCGACGTGCTGGGCCGCTTCATCGACCGCGACGGCCGCATCGTGGACCCCGCCCTGGACGGGCGCACCCTCGGCCTGTCACTGGACGTCCTGCGCTCGGCCACCACCTCGGTTGCGCTGGTCAGCGGCGAGGCCAAGCACGCGGTGTGCAGGGCCGTCGTGGCGAGTCGCCTCTGCGACGTGCTGATCACCGACGACCAGAGCGCGACGTACCTGCTGGACACGTGGAAGGAGGGGGCATGACGGACGAGCGGCTGCGGATGTCGGGAATCGTCAAACGGTTCCCCGGCACGGTCGCCCTGGACGGCGTGGAGCTGAGCGTGCGGGCCGGCGAGGTGCACTGCCTGCTGGGCGAGAACGGCGCGGGCAAGAGCACGCTGATGAAGATCCTGGCCGGCTCCTACCGGCCGGACGAGGGGACGATCCTGCTGGACGGCGAGCCGTTCAGCCCTTCGACCCCGCACGCCGGGCTGGCCGCCGGCGTCGCCGTCATCTACCAGGAGCTCGACCTGCTGCCCGACCTCACCGTGGCGCAGAACCTGCTGCTGGGCCGCTCGCCCCGGCTCGGCCCGTTCGTCCGCAGGGCGCAGCGGGCGAGGCTGGCCCGCCAGGCGCTCGAGCGGGTCGGCGCACGCTTCCCTGTGACCACCCGCGTCAGGGACCTGCCCATCGCGGCCCAGCAGCTCACCGCCATCGCCAAGGCGCTCACCGCCGACGCGCGGGTGATCGTCATGGACGAGCCGTCCGCCACGCTCGGCAAGAGCGAGCTGGAAGCGGTGTTCGGCGTCATCCGGTCGCTCACGGAGGAAGGGCGCTCGGTCATCTTCATCTCGCACCGGCTCGACGAGGTGAAGGAGATCGGCGACCGCGCCACCGTGCTGCGCGACGGCCGGACGGCCGGGGTCTACGATCTGGCCTCGACCACGCCCGGCGAGATCGTGGCCGCGATGATCGGCGAGGCCAAGGAGCTCGTGCGCCCGACCGATCACCCCGCGCCCGAGGGGGAGCCGCTGCTGGTCGTCGACCGGGTCCACGTGCCGGGGCTGATCGACGTGCGCGACATCGAGGTGCGTCCTGGCGAGGTCGTGGGGCTGGCCGGGCTGGGCGGCGCGGGGCGTACCACGCTGCTGCGGGCACTCTTCGGCGACCTGAAGGCGCACGTCACCGCCCGGCTGGACGGCCGCCCGCTCAAAGCGGGCAACCCGGCCGCCGCGGTGCGCGCCGGACTGGCGCTGGTGCCGGAGAGCCGCAAGGAACAGGGCCTGATGCTCGGCCTCTCGGTGGGCCGCAACGCGGCGATCGCGGCACTCGACCGGCCACCGTGGTTGCTGCCCGGGCGGCTCGGACGGCGCCTGGCCGCGCCCGCCCTGGCCGGGCTCGGCGTCAAAACCGCCGGGCAGGGTCAGCTCGTCGGCCAGCTGTCCGGCGGCAACCAGCAGAAGGTCGTGCTGGCCAAGTGGATCACCAGGGGCGGGATCAGGGTCCTGCTGCTGGACGAGCCCACCCGCGGGCTCGACGTCGGCGCCAAGGCCGACCTCTACCGCCAGGTACGCGACCTCGCCGGCCAGGGCGTGGCGGTCCTGCTCGCCAGCAGCGAGCTCAACGAGCTGACTGCCAACGCCGACCGCATCCAGGTCCTGTACGAGGGCCGCAACATCGCCCGTTTCGACCCGAGGGTCAGCCCGGAGAGCGCCATAGCGCACGCCGTCATCACAGGAGCGACACCATGACCACCTCGATCGGATCCTCGGTGGCCGCGTCCGCCGAGCAGGCCGGCGGCGCCCGGCCGCGGCGCGGCGCCGACCTGATCGTCAAGTCCAACCTGCTGCTGGTCTTCCTCGCGTTGTGCGTCGTCGCGACGCTGCTGGCCCCGCAGTTCCTCACCGGCCGCAACATCGCCAACCTGCTGCAGCAGTCGTCGCTCACCGGGATCGTCGCCATCGGCATGACCATGGTGGTGCTGACCGCGGGCATCGACCTGTCGGTCGGCAGCGTGGCCGCCTTCGGCGGGATGACGGTCGCCATCCTCATGACCTCGGGCGTGCCCGTGCTGCCGGCGATCCTGCTCAGCGTCCTGGCCGGCGCCGTGTTCGGCGCGATCATGGGCGGGCTGTCGGCGTACCTGGCGTTGCCGGCCTTCATGACCACGCTGGCCGGGCTCACCGCGATCCGCGGGCTCACGTACCTGCTGACCGACGGCAAGCCTGCGGAGGCGGCGGGGTCGGACGCGTTCCAGCTGCTCGGCGGCGGGTTCATCGGCTATGTCCCGATCGTCGGGATCATTTTCGTGATGATCACGATCCTCGCCGCCGTGGTGCTGCGCGGCACCACCTTCGGCGAGTACGTCTACGCCGTCGGCAGCAACAAGGAGGCCGCGCGGCTGTCAGGACTGCCGGTGCGCGGCGTGATCACCACCGTGTTCGCGGTGTCCGGCGCGCTGGCGGCGCTCGCGGGCGTGCTGCTCACCTCGCGGCTGACCGTGGGACAGCCCACCGCGTTCAACGGGCTGGAGCTGGACGCCATCGCGGCCGTGGTGCTCGGCGGCACCAACCTGTTCGGCGGCAGGGGCGGGGTGTTCGGCACCTTCGTGGCGGTGCTGCTGTTGTCGGTGCTGCGCAACCTGTGCAACCTGCTCGGCCTGAACTCCTTCTTCCAGATGGTGGTGACCGGGCTGATCCTGCTGGTCGCCCTCGTCCTCAACATGCTGATCGAAAGGCGTGGCGCCCGTGCCTGACACCCTTCCATCCGGCTCGTTGCGGGCCTGCCTGCACGGGCTCCCCGGCGTCGACGAGGTGGGCGTGCGCCGCCGCGCCGCCGACCTGGCCACCCGGTCGATCAAGACCACGGCCAAGCGCCAGGCGATCGACCTGGCCATCCGCATGGTCGACCTGACCACGCTCGAAGGGGCGGACACCCCGGGCAAGGTGCGTGCCCTGGCGGCCAAGGCCATGCGGCCCGACCCGGCCGACCCCACCGCGCCCCCGGTCGCCGCGGTCTGCGTCTACCCCGACATGATCCCGGTGGCCGCACCGGTCCTCGCGGGCAGCGGGGTGGGGCTCGCCTCGGTCGCCACCGGCTTCCCCGCCGGGCGCACGTCGCTGGAGGTCAAGCTGGCCGACACGCGTACTGCGGTCGCCGCCGGAGCCACCGAGATCGACATGGTCATCGACAGGGGCGCGTTCCTCGCCGGCGACTACCGCAAGGTCTTCGACGAGATCGTGGCGGTCAAGGAGTGTTGCGGCCCCGCGCACCTGAAGGTCATCCTCGAGACCGGCGAGCTCGTCACCTACGACAACGTACGGCGGGCGTCCTGGCTCGCGCTGCACGCCGGGGCCGACTTCATCAAGACCTCCACCGGGAAGGTCGCGCCCGCCGCCACCCTGCCGGTCACCCTGATCATGCTGGAGGCGGTCAGGGACTACCGGGCCGCCGGGGGACGGCAGGCCGGGGTGAAACCGGCCGGCGGCATCCGCACCACCAAGGACGCGATCCGCTACCTGGTGCTGGTCAAGGAGGTGGCCGGAGAGAGCTGGCTGGACCCGGCGCGGTTCCGGCTCGGCGCCTCGACGCTGCTGAACGACCTGCTCATGCAGCGCACCAAGCTCGACACCGGGCACTACGCAGGGCCCGACTACTACACGATCGACTGAGGGGACCCGTGGAGATCTTCGACTACGCGCCCGCGCCTGAATCGCGGTCGATCGTGACGATCCGGCCGTCGTACGGCCTGTTCATCGACGGCGAGTTCACCGAGGCCAGGAGCGACGAGCCGATCGTGACGGTCAACCCGGCCGACGAGGAGCCGCTCGCCGAGGTGGCCGCGGCGTCCGACGCAGACGTGGACCGGGCCTTCGCCGCCGCCCGCCGGGCCTTCGAGCGGGTGTGGTCGCCGCTGCCCGGCGCGGAGCGCGGCAAATACCTGTTCAGGATCGCGCGCATCATCCAGGAACGCGCCCGCGAGCTGGCCGTGCTCGAATCGCTCGACAACGGCAAGCCCATCAAGGAGACCCGCGACGTCGACCTTCCCCTGGTCGCCGCGCACTTCTTCTACCACGCGGGCTGGGCGGACAAGCTCGCGCACGCCGGGCTCGGCCCCGCCCCGCGCCCGCTCGGCGTGGCCGCGCAGGTCATCCCGTGGAACTTCCCGCTGCTGATGCTCGCGTGGAAGGTCGCGCCCGCGCTGGCGACCGGCAACACGGTGGTGCTCAAGCCCGCCGAGACCACCCCGCTGACCGCCCTGGCGTTCGCGGAGATCTGCCAGGAGGCGGAGCTGCCGCCCGGCGTGGTCAACATCGTGACCGGCGCGGGCGGCACAGGCCGGGCCGTGGTCGCCCACCCGGACGCGGACAAGGTGGCCTTCACCGGTTCGACCGGCGTCGGCAAGGAGATCGCCCGCGCCGTGGCGGGCACGGCCAAGCGGCTCACCCTGGAGCTGGGCGGCAAGGGCGCCAACATCGTGTACGACGACGCGGCGATCGACCAGGCCGTGGAGGGCATCGTCTCCGGGATCTTCTTCAACCAGGGCCACGTGTGCTGCGCGGGCTCCCGGCTGCTGGTCCAGGAGTCGATCGCCGAGGAACTGCTGGCGAGGCTGCGGGCCAGGATCGAGCGGCTGCGGCTCGGCGACCCGCTGGACAAGAACACCGACATCGGCGCGATCAACTCGGCCGCGCAGCTCGCCAGGATCCGCGACCTGGCCGCCGCCGGCGAGGCGGAGGGCGCGAGCGGCTGGTCGCCCGCGTGCCCGATCCCGGAGCGCGGCTACTGGTTCCCGCCCACCGTGTTCACCGGCGTCACACAGGCGCACAGGATCGCCCGCGAGGAGATCTTCGGCCCGGTGTTGTCGGTGCTCACCTTCCGCACCCCCGAGGAGGCCGTCGCGAAGGCGAACAACACGCCGTACGGGCTGTCCGCCGGGGTGTGGACGGAGAAGGGCTCCCGCATGTTGTGGACCGCGAGCCGGCTGCGCGCCGGCGTCGTGTGGTCCAACACCTTCAACGTGTTCGATCCCGCCAGCCCGTTCGGCGGCTACAAGGAGTCCGGTTACGGCCGCGAGGGCGGCCGGCACGGGCTGGAGGCATACCTTGGCTGACAGGACCGCTTCCGCGCCGGCCCGCGTGGCCGTGCGCAGGACGTACAAGCTCTACCTCGGCGGGGCGTTCCCGCGTTCGGAGTCAGGCAGGTCGTACCCGGTGACATCCTCCCGCGGAGTCCACCTCGCCAACGCGGCCCTGGCGTCGCGCAAGGACGTGCGCGACGCCGTGGTGGCGGCGCGCAAGGCCTTTCCCGGCTGGTCCGGCCGCAGCGCCCACAACCGCGGTCAGATCCTCTACCGGATCGCCGAGATGATGGAGGGGCGGCGCGCGCAGTTCGCCGGGGAGGTGGCCGCCGCCCAGGGCGTGAGCGAGGCGCGGGCCCAGGGGGTGGTGTCCGCCGCGATCGACCGCTGGGTCTACTACGCCGGCTGGGCCGACAGGCTCGGCCAGGTGCTCGGGGCGGCCAACCCGGTGTCGGGCCCCTACCTCAACCACTCCCAGCCCGAGCCGACCGGGGTCGCGGGCGTCCTGGCGCCCGACGGCTCCCCGCTGCTCGGCCTGGTCGCGGTGCTCGCGCCGGTGATCACCGCGGGCAACACGGCGGTGCTGGTGGCGAGCGAGCGGGCGCCGCTGCCCGCCGTCACGCTCGCCGAGGCGCTGGCCACCTCCGACCTGCCGGGCGGCGTCGTCAACGTCCTGACCGGCCGTCTCGGCGAGCTGGCGCCGCCGCTGGCAGGCCACGCCGACGTGAACGCCCTGGACCTGGCAGGGGCGGGCGGCCTGGCCGCCGAGCTGGAGGAGCTGGCGGCGGGCACGCTCAAGCGGGTCGTACGGCCGGGCCGCCACGACGACTGGTCCGCCGCCGACCCCGGCGTGGCCCGCATCCGGCCCTTCGTGGAGACCAAGACGGTCTGGCACCCGATGGGCGTCTGACGGCTTCGCCCGGGTGGCCTTGGCGCCCGGCCGCGTGGACGGCGGTCAGCCGGAATGGTCGATGGTGATCACGACGTTGCCGACTTTCCGGCCGGAGTCGACATAACGATGCGCCTCGACGATGTCGGCCAGCGGATATCGCCGGTCGATGACCGGCTGGAAACGGCCGGACTCGATCAGGCCGCGGAAATGCAGAGCCGTTTCCCGGTCGTGTTTCGGCAGGGGAATGAGCACTTTCCTGCCGGCGAGCGGCCGGGTGACGAGCGCGAGGAACACGTTCTGCCACATCGGGCCGACATCGGAGGCGGCGTAAACGCCACGCGGTTTCAGCAGCCGGCGGCAGCGGCCGAACGTGCTCTTGCCGACCGCGTCGATGACGACGTCGTATTCTCCCGCGTCGCGGGTGAAGTCCCCGGCGGTGCGGTCGATGACCCGGTCGGCGCCCAGGCCGCGTACGAGCTCCATGGTCCCCGTGTCGCAGATCGCGGTCACGACGGCCCCGAGAGCCTTCAGCAACTGGACCGCGGCCGAGCCGATGGCCCCGGTCGCGCCGTAGACCAGGACGTCGTGGCCCTCCCTGACCCGCGCCGCCGTGATGATCGACAGGGCGTAGTGTGAGCCCTCGGTGCTGGGGGCGGCCTCGTCGTAGCTCAGGCCGTCGGGGATGGTGGCGAGCGTGCCGTCCGCGGGGACGGTCATGTATTCGGCGTGCGCGCCGAAGGTGGCGTCGTTGTAGCCGAACACCCGCTCGCCGGCCTTGAGCGGTGACCCCGTCGCCCACCGCCGCTATTTCCCCGGCGAACTCGTTGCCGAGAATGCGCACCCTGGGCCGGAAGAAACCCGTGAAGAATCTCCAGAGAAACGGCTTGGCGGCGCGTAACGCGCAGTCGGTGCGATTGACCGTGGTCGCGTGAACCCTGACGAGCAGCTCGTTGGGCCTGACCGCGGGTTTTTCCACCTCGGTCACACCGACCACGTCGGGCGAGCCATAACGTAATCGCACCGCGGCTTTCATGCCTGGATTGTAGCCACCGTCTCCCGTCCGGCGGGGGCGCTCGCCGTGATCGGGACGGGCGCCGCCCCCCACGCTTCACGGCGGCGCCCGCCGGGGGTGCCTCAGCCGAGGCGGGCCAGCTCTTCTCCGCTGAGCTCCAGATCCACGGCCGCGATCGAGTCGAGAATGGTCTCGGGGCGGCTGGCGCCGGGAATGGGGATGACCACGGGGCTGCGGGCGAGTTCCCAGGCCAGGCAGACCTGGTGCGGGGAGACGCCGCGGTCCTTCGCGATCTCCGAGAAGGCGGCGTGCCGCTCGCTCAGCTCACCGGTGCGTCCGATGCCGCCCAGCGGAGACCAGGGCAGGAAGGCCAGGCCCAGCTCGGCGCAGACGTCGATCTCGGGCTCGCTGGAGCGGAACCGCGGCGAATACTCGTTCTGCACGCTCACCAGGCGGTCGCCCAGGATGCCGTGGGCGAGCCTGATCTGCTCCGGATCGGCGTTCGAGATGCCCGCCATCTGGATCTTGCCGGCGTCGAGCAGGTCCTTCAGCGCGCCCATGGTCTCCTCGTAGGGGACCGCCGTGTCGGGCCGGTGGTGCTGGTAGAGGCCGATGCTGTCCACGCCGAGCGCCTTGAGCGAGCGGTCGCAGGCCTCCTTGAGGTACGACGGGCGGCCGTCCCTGCCCCAGCCGCCGCCCGGAGTGCGGGTGCACCCGCCCTTGGTGGCGACGAGCACGGCGCCGACATCGCCCGCCCACAGGCCCAGGGCCTTGGCGACCAGGCGTTCGTTGTGGCCGACGTCGTCGTGCGAAGGGGCGTACGCATCTGCCGTGTCGATCAGCGTGACGCCGGCGTCCAGGGCCGCGAGAAGGGTGCGGATCGACTGGGCCTCGTCGGGCATGTGCCCGGCCACCGACATGGGCATGGCGCCGAGCCCGATCGCTGAGACGTGGTGCTGGCCGATGGTGCGTGTTGTGCGGGAATTGCGCATGAGTACACCCTGTCGGCTGGAGTGCGCTCCAGGTCAATGCCCTGCCGGGCGTGTCCGCGGGCCCCGGCGTCCGCGCGTCACGGGCGGGCGGTGGCCAGGCGTCTGCCGAGGCGCTGGGCGGGGGCCTCGATGAGACGGTAGGTCAGGAGGCTGAGCGGGATCAGGACGAGGAAGTACAGCGCCAGGTCCGGGATCACGTGCAGCAGGATCGGGTGCAGCAGGTAGAGGGAGAAGCTGATCACGCCGAGCCGCGGCAGCCAGCGGGGGAAGGCCCGCCCGCGCAGCGCGAGCCCCAGCGCGAAGGTGCCGAAGGCCAGCACGAGCGCCGGCGCCCAGGCGGGATCGTCCTTGGCGGGGATCCCGCACGCCGGCACCGCCGCCGTGGCGAGCGCGGCCGCACGCCAGGAGATCGTGCCCTGCTCGGCCCGGTACACCGCCGTGCCCGCGAACATCGACGCCAGGATGATCATGCCCTGCCAGGTGCCGCCCCGGCTGCCGAGGATCACGAGCGCCAGCCCGAGGAGACCGCCGGCGACCGCGGCCACGGCCTGGGTCCGGCCCCGGCCGCATGCGGTCGCCGCGATGGCGGCGACGACCGCGAGGCCGAGCAGCGCGGCCGTCAGGTCGGCGGCGCCGTTGATCGACGTTTTCGGCAGCAGCAGCCCCAAGGGCACGGCCAGCAGTGCCAGGCCGGCGGCGAGCCCGGCCGACCGGTGCGCCTGCCGGACCGTGAACAGGGCGACGCACATCAGGTAGAACGCCATCTCGTACGAGAGTGTCCACATCACGCCGATGACGGCGGGCAGGTTGAGCAGTTCTTGCAGCATCGTCAGGTTGCCCAGCAGGACCAACGACAGAGGGCGCCGGCCGAGCCCCGGTTCGGGGGCGAGCAGGCCGGCGCAGGCGAGCAGGAGCGCGAGGCCGCAGGCGGTCAGGAGCAGAGGGAGGAGGCGGAAGGCCCGGCCGGTCCAGAAGGCGCGCAGGTCTCCGCGCCGCTCCAGGGAGGCGGGGATGATGTACCCGCTGACCAGGAAGAACACGAACACGCCCCACGTGCCGAAGTCGATCCGGCGGTCCACCTCGGCCCAGACGGCGGGGATGTAGGTCCAGCCGGCGTGGTGGGTCGTGACGGCCAGCGCTGCCGGCCCCCGCAGGGCGTCCAGCCAGGCCAGCCGGTGGGGGGCCGCGAACATCTGACGGATTCTAGGTCATAAGTGACTATTTGCCGTCTTTGGTGAGAGTGGCGCCGAACCGCTGGCCCTGGAACGGCGGGCGGCGCGGGGGCGGGCCCGGCCGCGGGTCACGGAGTCGCGCAGGGGCTGACGCTCACTCCTCCCACACCGGGACGCAGGGGAGGCCGCGCGCCTGACGGGCCTCGTCGACGAGCCGCTGGATCAGATCCGTCTTGCCCCGGGTGTAGGCCACGGCGTCCACGTCGCCGCCGGCCAGGTGGCGCTTGAGGGCGGCGTACTCGGAGGCCGCCCGGGGGTCGGCCCTCAGATGGTCGCGCAGCAGCCGCTCGTTACGGGTGTCCCACGTGCCGGCCGACACCACGTGCAGGTGGTGACTGCGCCGGCCCGAGGCGTCCGCGCGGAAGTAGAACAGCCGCTCCCGCATGCCCGTCTCCTCGCTCCGGTAGCCGAGGCCCGCCAGCGCCCGCTCGTGATCAGCCACCGCTTCCAGGGTGGGCACCGAGGCCATCAGGTCGATGATCGGCTTGGCCGCGAGGCCGGGCACGGATGTGCTTCCCACGTGCTCGATCTCCAGGAAGACGCCCGGCAGCGCCGCGACCAGCTCCTCGCACGCCTGCTCCGCCAGCGACGGCCACGCCGCGTCGTAGTCCACAATGACAACCGCCATACCTGCCTCAGCTCCTTGGGGATCTCCGGTTCGCGTGACCGGTAGGTCATGCCGGGAGATTCTCCGCCATCCGGGCGGCGGGTGGCCAGGCGGGGGGAGTCAGTCGATCGGCGAGGGAGGCGGGGAGCCGAGCGCCGCCAGGTCCGCCCAGAACCCGTCGGGGATCACCGTGTCGGCGAGGCTCTCCAGCTGGGCCAGCCGTTCGGCCGAGGTGACGCCGACGACCGTGGAGTGGACGCGGGGCTCGGCGAGGGAGAAGTGCAGGGCCGCCGCCGCGAGTGTGATGCCCCACCGCTCGCACAGCGCCCTGAGCCGCTCGACGTGCGCCGCGAACTCCGGGGAGACCCGCCGGTACCCGTACCGTGTGGCGTGCCGTGGTGAACCGCCCAGAATGCCGCCGCCGAAGGGAGCGGCGTTGAAGACCGTCATGTCCCTTTCCGCGGCGAGCCGCAGGATCTCCTCCGCGCGCCGGTCGACCAGGGTGTAGCGGTTGTGGGTGAGCACCGCGTCGAACGCGTCGGTGCGGATGTAGTCCTCCACCATGGTGCCGCCGCCGACGGCGATGCCGATCGCGCCGACGAGCCCCTGCTCGCGCAGCGCCACCAGGGCGGGCACGGCGCCGCCGCGGGCCATCGCCTCGCTGACCGTGATCGTCATCGGGTCGTGCAGGTGGTAGATCGGCAACGTCTCGACGCCGAGGCGGGAGGTCGTCTCCTCCCAGGACCGCATGACCCGGTCACCGTCGAACACGCCGGTGCCGGGGTCGCTGTCGGCCTTGGAGAAGACCGTCACGCCGTCGGGCGCCTGCTTGAGCGCGGCGCCGATCAGCGTCTCCGAGCGCCCGCCCGCGTAGTTGTTGGAGGTGTCCAGCTGGCGCAAGCGGCCCGACACCATCATCTCGGCCAGCGCCTCGTCGCCGGGGTCGGCGCCGAGCGCCGACGTGCCGACGGTCAGCGGCTGGAGGGGCCTGTCGAGGCCGGGCACGCGGCGGCCCTGCTGATCCGGCATGTCCCGCTCCTTGTCGCACGCTCTGTGATGGTCCTGCCGCCGATCATGTCATGGGCCGTCGAGGCGGCCTTCTCAGGGTGCGGAGTACGGCTTGAACGCCCGGTACAGGTCGGACATCGGGGGCACGTCCGCGACGAACCCGAACCGGCCGTCGCGCATCTGCTTGGCGGCGTCGAGGAACGAGCCGAGCGCGTACCGGGAGAGCGCGCCCCCGATGCTCACCCGCCGCACCCCGATCTCGGCGAGCTGCTCTCGCGTGATCGCCGGGTCGGCGAAGCCCATCACCACGTTCACCGGCCTGCCGACGGAGGAGACGACCGCCCGCATCTCGTCGAGCGTGCGCAACCCCGGCGCGTACAGGACGTCGGCGCCCGCCTCCTCGAACGCCTGGAGGCGCCTGATGGTGTCGTCGAGGTCGCCGGCGTCGTACAGCAGGTTCTCCGCCCTGGCGGTCAGGACGAGCGGGACAGGCAGGCCGCGCGTGACCTCGACGGCCGCCCGCACGCGCTCGACGGCGAGCCCGAAGTCGTAGATCGGCGCCCGGCGGTCACCGGTGGCGTCCTCGATGGACGCGCCCGCCACGCCGCACGCGCACGCGTCCGCGATCATCTTGGCCGCCTCGGCGGGGTCGTCGGCGAAGCCGTTCTCCAGGTCGGCGTTGACGGGCAGCGGGGTCGCCTCGCTGATGACGCGGCAGTTGTCGAGGACGTCCTGCCGGGTGGCCCGGGTGCGGCCTGCCTGGTTGGCAACGCCGAGGCTGGTGGTGGCGAGGGCGTCGAAGCCCAGGGAGGCCAGCAGCCGGGCCGTGCCGGCATCCCACGGGTTGGGAAGCAGGAGCGGCTCGGGGCCTTCGTGGAGAGCCCGGAATCGGGTCGCGCGGGCCGTCTGGTCGGTCATGGTGCTCTCCCGTCGTGAGCTGCGGTACGCCTTCACTCTCGCCCTTCGTCGATAGATCAGTCAAATGCATGGTAAGGATGCGTGTCATCAGGAATACTGATGGATATGACGGTCGAGGAGATCGAGGCGTTCGCCGCCATCGCCGAGCTGGGCGGGTTCACGGAGGCGTCCAGGAAGCTCAACCGGTCGCAGCCCGCCATCAGCCGCCGCATCCGCGAGCTGGAGCGGTCGCTGGGCGCCGCCCTGTTCGAGCGGACCGGCCGACGGGTGGCGCTCACCGACGCGGGCCGGGCGCTCCTGCCGTACGCGGAGGCGGCCCTGGCGGCGATGCGCGACGGCGAGCGTGCCGTACGCGACGCGGCCGAGCGGCCCGGCGGCGCCCAGACCCTCAGCCTGGCCATCGTCGGCACCCTGGCCGACTCGCACATCGTCGACGCGCTGCGCACGTTCGAGTCAAGGTTCCCCGAGGCCTCGGTCGAGCTGCGCACCGCGACGAGCCTCGAGGTGAGCGCGCTCGTCCGCGGCGGCCAGGCGTCCCTGGGCCTGCGCTATTTCCCCGACGCCGACCCCACGCTGGAGTCGATCCCGCTCGGCGTCGAGAAACTCCTGGTCGTGGTGCCCGCCGCGCATCCGGTCACCACCCGCCGCCTGCCGGACCTGCGGGCGTTCGAGGGAGAGCGGTGGCTGGGCTTCCCGCCCGAGCGGGGGCAGCCCGACTCCTTCGGCCACCTCCTCGACCACCGCCTGCCCGCGTCGGGCCTGGTGGGCGCCCCGATCACCAGGGTCGACAGCCTCACCGCGCAGAAGCGCCTGGTGCAGGCCGGTCTCGGCGTCGCCCTCATGCCGATCAGCAGCGTCCGGGAAGAGCTGCGGATCGGCAGCCTGCGGGCGATCGAGGTGGCGGACCTGGACGCCGCCCTGCCCGTGGTCGTCATCCGCAGGCGGCGCGGCTACCAGAGCAGGCCGGCGGCGGCGTTCCTGGAGGTGCTGAAGGACCTCACGCCCCAGCTGCTGGACTGACCGCCCGCCTCGCGTCGGCGGCCGGCCGGTCGGCCGGGATGCGGAGGCGGTCCTCGGCGATGCCGCCGACCACCATCTGACCGAGAGCCGCGCCCGCCCTCAGCCGAAGGTGCGGGTTCTGACGCGCAGCGCACGCCCGTCGCCCGGCTGCGGCTCCACCGACATTCCGGCCCGGACCAGCGCGCGCACGCAGGCGCCCAGCCCGCCCCCGGCAGGAAGGTGCCGCCCGGCGAAGGTGACCAGGAAGACACCGTCGTGCCCGCCCACGACGGCGAACCCGTCGGCGCCGCCCGTAGCGGCGCATCCTGACCGGCGCAGGAGCGCGCGGATGCGTTCGGCGTCGCGGTCGCGTTCGCTCCACAGGGGCCTGCCGCCGGCTCCCCGCCCGTATGTGGGCCCCTCGTCCGGCTTCGGGATGCCCGGGGACCGGCTGCCGGCCGTATGAGGTGCGCCGTGGACGCCCGGCCGACCGTGGTCGCCGCCGGCCGCGGGGCGTCCCCGCCAGATCTTCGCCATGGTTCACCTCCTCGGTCCGCCTCAGGCCGCATCGCCCCTGCCCCGTACGGCGGGAACGAAACGGGGTCAGCCCGGAGGCGCGCGGTGCTCCACGAGGAGGAGCGCGATGTCGTCGGCGCGCTGGCTGGTGTGCGGGGCGTGGTTGAGCAGCGTGTCGCTGAGCTCGTGGAGGGGCTCGCCCGCGGCGCGGCCGAAGTGTTCCGCGAGCTCGCCGATGGCCTGGCCCAGGTCCACGCCGGGGGTTTCGACGAGGCCGTCGGTGTAGAGGGCGAGGACGGCGCCCGGCGGGAACGGCACCTGGACGGTGGGGTATTCGGCGTCGCCCTCGACGCCGAGCAGGATGCCGGCGGGCACGTCGATGACCTCGGCGGGCTGGCCCGGCGGGCGCAGCAGGGGCGGCGGGTGCCCCGCGCTGGCGGCCCACAGCGTACGCAGCCGCAGGTCGAAGTAGATGAGCAGGCAGCTGGTGAACAGGTCGGGATCCAGGTCCATGAGCAGGCGGTTGGTGAGCTTGAGCACGTTGCCCGGGCTCGCTCCCGCGGCCGCGTAGGCGTGGATGGCGGTCCTGACCTGCCCCATGAGCGCGGCGGCCGTCACGTTGTGGCCCTGGACGTCCCCGATGATCGCCGCGGCCTTGGTGTCGCTCAGACGGATCAGGTCGTAGAAGTCGCCGCCGATCCCCACGCCGCGGGTGGCGGGCACGTAGCGGGCGGCCACGTCCAGCCCGTCGATCTCGGGCAGTCTGCGCGGGAGGAGCGAGGTCTGGAGGGTGTGGGCGAGCCGGTCCTTGGCGTCGTAGAGCAGGGCCCGGTCCAGGGCCTGGGCGATGAGCCCGGCCATCGCGGTGAGGCTGGCCCGCGTCTCGTCGGTGAACAGGTAGGGCTCGTCGAAGGCGAGCACGCACGTGCCGGCGACGGTGTCGGAGGTGCGCAGCGGCAGGAACGCCCAGGCGGCCATCCCGTCACGGGCCTCGGCCCCGGGATACATCCGGCGCAACTCGTCCACATCGGAGAAGAAGGCGGGTTCGCCGGTGCGCAGGGCGTGCTGCGCGGGGGCGACGGAAGTCAGCGGCAGGCGGTCGAACCGCTCGGGGACGCCGGGATCGTAGCCGTGCGAGCCAACGACCTTCAACCTCCCGCCCTCGGCCACCATGATCGCCAGCGCCCGGACGTCGAACACCGGCATGACGTGGTCGGCGACCATGCCGACGATCTCCTGCACGTTGAGGGCCCGGCTCAGCGTCGCCGCGAGGTGGAGCAGGTTGTAGAAGACGTCCGCGCGGGGCAGGCCGACGCTGCCGGCGCCGGGCGCGCCCTGCCGCCGCTCCGGTCGATCGGCCGCCGCCTCGGTGATGTGCAGGCTGATGCCGGACGGGTCCGGATGCAGGCTGATGTGCAGGGGCCGGCCGGCCGGGCCCGTGACTGCGCAGGACGTGGCCTCCTGGCTGACGGCCGCCGCGCGGCAGCGGTCCGCGAACAGCGGGTCCTTCAGCCACGCCGCCGCCTCCCAGAGCGGCTCGCCCAGCTTGTGTGCCAGGTCCCCGCCGAGCAGGCCGGCCGCCCTCGCGCTGACAAAGGTGAGCCGGCCCTCCAGGTCCAGGCCCACGCAGCTGTCACGAAGCCGGTCGAGATAGCCGGCCGCGGCCAGGGCATGATGCACGTCCGGCACCCCGGCCCACGCGGGGGCGAGGACGCGCGGCTCGTCCCCGTCGCGCGGCGGGCGCCCGCCGCGCGCCGCCTGCCGCATGAGGTCGCCGAGCCTGCGGGTGGCGTGGTCGATGGTGTCCCGCTCGTGGGGGGCGAGCTCCGGCGGGTGCGACGGCGGCCACATCAGGAGCAGGGAGCCCCACACGTCCCCGTTCGACTCGATCGGGGTGGCGGCCGCGGCGAACGGGTAGGGCAGTGCGATCGCCGCCCCCGGGAAACGGCGGGCGAGCTCCTGGTAGTCCGGCACCCAGATGAGCCGGCGCTCGCGCACGGAGCCCGACACCGGGACGCCCGCGCTCACCCGGACCCGCGTCCATGGTTTGACGATCTGGGCGGGCAGCCCGGTCTCCGTCTCCATGAGCAGCACCTGGTCGTCGTCGGCCAGCAGGTAGACCGCGCCGATGTGCGCCCCTGCGTCGCGCACGGCCTGGGCCAGCACCTCGTCCATCTCGAGGGCATGGTTCGCGGCAGCGCTCACGACGCCGTCCTGCACGGCCTACCTCACTCCGGCCCGTGCCGACGACGGTGCTGCGCTCCCATGACCAGCCATAGGCCAACGGTAAGTGCCCATCCTTCAGATCAAGAACCGCATTACCGGGTTCTGATGACAAGCTTGCAGAAACTTAGGCGTTTCAGACAGCAGCTACCAGAAGCGACAGACATGCAGATGGCGTGCAAGTGAACGGCGGAATGCCCCTGCGGGTCGGCGATGGTCGCCCTGTCTGCCCTGGTATCTACTAGGTAGGCGATCATGTTTGGTTGCTCTAGATTTGACATGATCACGCACCCCCAAGGAGATGGTCACCGTGAAGCGACTTCTCGAAGGAACTCCGCTGCGCGCCGGTGCTGTCGCCGTCGCGCTGGCCGGCGGCCTGCTGGCCGCGCCCCCCGCAGGGGCGGTCGCGGCGACCGGCGGTCAGGCGGTCGTCTCGGTGTCGCAGGCGGCCACCTCGACCGCCGCTGCGCGCCCGCGTAATGGAAAGATCATCTACGACCGTTACACCGGTGGCGGCGGAAGGCTGAAGATCCGGAACGGCACCTCAAAGGACGGCGTCGTCACCCTCGTCAGGGGCAGGACCAAAGCGGTGAGCATCTACGTGCGCGCGCGGTCGTCCGCGAGCATCAACGACGTCAGGAGTGGCACGTACCGGGTCTACTTCACCACCGGCTACCGGTTCAGCACGAAGAAGCGCAAGTTCACCAAGAACCCCTCCTATCAGCGGTTCGACCAGCGGCTGAGGTTCACTTCCACCAGCGGCTGGAGCCTGACGCTCAACCCGGTCAGGGGCGGCAACGCCAGGACGCGCTCGGTCAACCCGAAGGACTTCCCGGCCTGATGGCACTTCGTTTCTCATAGTGAGCTATGAAAAACGTAGTAACCTGTGGGCATGGAACTTGGTGTCGCCCTGCCCACGTCCGGTCCGCCGGCCACACCGGCCGGCATCGCCCGCGTCGCCCGTGAAGCCGAACGGCTCGGATACGACTCGGTGTGGACCTACGAGAGACTGCTCCGGCCGACCGCCCCCGTGTCGATGGGGGGCGGCGAGCCGCAGCCGGTGCCGGAGATCTACCGCAGCACCTACGAACCGCTGGAGACGCTGAGCTACGTGGCCGCGCTCACCGAGCGGGTCAAGCTCGGCACCAGCATCATCGACGCCCTGCTGCACCCGGCCGTCGTGCTGGCCAAGCGGTTCGCCACCCTCGACCGGCTCAGCGGCGGCAGGGTCGTCGCCGGGCTCGGCCAGGGCTGGATGCCGCAGGAGTTCGCCGCGGCCGCCGTGCCCATGAGCCGGATCGGGCCGGGCATGGATGAGGTGGTCGCCGCCATGCGGGCCTGCTGGGGGCCCGATCCCGTCGCCTACGACGGGGCGTTCACCCAGATCGCCGAGTCGGAGATCAACCCCAAGCCGGTGCAGGCCCGCGTGCCGATCCTGCTCGGCGCCATGACGCCGGCCGGCGTGCGCAGGGCCGCCCGCATCGCCGACGGGCTCAACCCGGTGGCGCTCTCCCACGACATGCTGACCGGCCTGGCCAAGACCTTCAGGTCGGCCGTGGCGGAGGCCGGCCGCGACCCGGAGTCGGTCACCGTGGTCGCCCGGGCCAACGTGCCGCTCACCGCCGAGGCGCTGGGCGACGACCGGCCGTTCCTCGGCGGCTCGCCGCGGCAGATCGCCGGCGACCTCGCGGGGCTGGAGGGCGCCGGCATCGACCACGTGCTCTTCTCCAGCTTCGGCCAGGACACGCCGGGCGGGCAGGTCGGGCTCGACCAGGCGCTCGACCTCTACGCCGAGCTGATCGACCTCGCCAGAAGGTAGCGGCTCGCCCGGAGCCCTAGCGGCAGGCGCCGGGGCCTCCGGCGCCTGCCGCGGGCTCCTGGCCGCAGAGCTCGCTGATGTTGTTGCGATCGGCCCAGGCGCGCAGCTCCTGGAAGGCGTCGCGCAGGTCCTCGCCGGCGGGGGTGAGCCGGTAGAGGACAGCGCCCGTCGAGCTGCCCGCCGAGCTGCCCGTCGAACCGCCGGCCAGGTGCCGCTCCACGAGCCGCGCCGCCGTCAGCTCGCGCAGGCGGTCGGTGAGGAGGCCGTCGGTGATGCCGGGGATCGCCCTGGCCAGCTCGCTGAAGCGGGCGGGCCGGTGCAGCAGCGCCACGATGATCATGCCGTTCCAGCGTTTGCCGAGCACCCTGAACACGTCGGTGAACTGCGCCTCGCAGGAGAAGCCCTCGACGCTCTCGTCAGGGGCCGGGCGCTCAGAGACGTGTCCGGACATGACCACCAGCTTACCTTCGGGGCGCTTACCGGGATGGTGAGCCGCTGACGGGCGCGGGCTGAAGGATTCCGTAAGCGGACGAGACCAGAGTGGTCCGCGTAGGGAGACGACGGGGCCGACGGCCCGCGACGAGAGGAATTTCCGATGACGAGCAGGCTGGTGGTTTCGACGTTCGTGACGCTCGACGGGGTCATGCAGGCCCCCGGCGCGCCCGGCGAGGACGACTCCGGCGGCTTCCCGTACGGCGGCTGGCTGGCCCCGCACGTGGACGAGGGGTTCGACCGCATCATGGGCGAGCAGTTGGAGCGCGCCGGCGGCATGCTGCTGGGCCGCAGGTCGTACGAGATCCTCGCCGCCTACTGGCCCGCCGTGCCGGACGAGGAGGGCGGCGCCACGATCAACGGCATGACGAAGTACGTCACCACGAGGAAGCCGATGACCGCCGCGTGGCGGAACACCGAGGTCCTGGTGGGGGAGGCCGGCCAGACGGTCGCCGACCTCAAGGAGCGTGCCGACGGCGAGATCCTCGTGCAGGGCAGCAGCGACCTCATCCGCTCGCTGCAGGAGGCCGAGCTGGTCGACGAATACCGTCTGCTGGTCTTCCCCTGCGTCCTCGGCCGGGGCAAGCGGCTCTTCGCCGAGGGCACCGCGCCGGCCGGGCTGAGGCTCACCGGGTCGACGACCACCGATGCCGGCGTCGTGTACGTCACCTACGAGCGGGTGGGCAGGCCCGCGCGGGGTTCCGTCGCCTAGCGCCCGCCCCCGGCCCCGTACGCGCTGATGCCGCACAACCGGGAGACCCCGGCCATCGGCACGTCCTCGGTGAGGCTGCGGGCCAGCAGCGTCTCGACGCCGAGCAGCATCGCCCTGGCCGTGTCCCGCCGCAGAAAGGCGGTGTCCACGATGAGGCTGAGCTGCCCGGTGTCCGTGGCGGTCCCCACGGTGAAGAACACCTTGAACCGCACCCCGGGCCACGCGTCCGCGACGTGGACGCGGGTCTTGCCGGTGAGCCTGGCCACGTCCTCGTCGGAGTCGGAGCGCGGCAGGTTCGGCCAGGAGCCGGCCCCGCGCCGGTCGTTGAAGAACGCGTCCAGGTCCGGCTCGCGGCCGCGGCGCCGGCCGACCTCCTCCCGCATGGCCTGCATCGCGTACGGGTCGTAGTGCGCGTTGCGGTAGGCCACCAGGGCGTTGCGCTGCGCGGCCCGGCATGTGGCGGCGAAGTCGGTGGCGGGCAGGTCGAGCACGAACAGGCCGTCCTGCCCCACGGTGCCGACCATGGAGCGGGTACGCGCGTCGCGCCGGTTGCTGTGCACCAGCTGCATGACGGCCCGCCGGCGGCCGCTCACCTCGGCGAGGACGGTGGCGCACGCGGCGAGCAGGACGCTGGTCGTGCCGATCGTCCAGCGCGCGGATAACCGCCCTGCCGCCGCGGCGAGCGCCACCGACTCCATGCCGATCTCGATGAACCGGGGCTCCTCCGACTCGTGGGGAGGATGGTCGAACACGTCGAGCGGCACTTCGTCGAGCACGGAGCGCCAGTGGCGGATCGAGCGCGTGGAACGTGCCTGGAACGTGTCCTCGCGTTCCAGGGCCGCCTGGTCCATGGGCTGCCACGCGGGCGGCGGCAGCTCCTCGCCCCGCAGCAGCGCCCGCCACTCCGCGGAGAGCAGGCTCAGCGCCTGGAAGTCCACCGCCAGGTGGGAGAAGACGAACGCCAGCGCCTTCGGCCGGCCGCCGTCCATCACGATCACGCAGCGCAGCGGCAGGTCCTCGCCGTGCGCGAAGACCGTCCTGCCCAGCTCGCCGGCGATCCGCTCGGCCGCCCGCAACGGGCGTTCCCGCCCGGACTCCACCAGCCCCACGGCCAGCTCGCCGTCGCGCGCCACCCGCTGGACGGGCCCGCCCGGCGTGGCGGCGAACGTGGTGCGCAGGCTCTCGTGGCGTTCGAGCAGCGCGCGCAGCGCCTGCAGCACGGTGGGCAGGTTTCGCCTGCCGTAGACGGGCAGCACCCACGGGCAGTTGAGGAACGACTGGCTGTCTCCCATCAGGTGCACGGCCCGCCACATCAGCCGCTGCCCCCACGTCAGGGCCGCCTCGCCGTCCCGCGGCGCGCTGAACGTCACCGTCGCGTGCCCGGTCACGCCGGGTCCCCTTCCAGCAGCGAGGCCAGGGTGGTGGCCAGGGTGGCGACGTGCTCGAAAGACGGCAGCTCGCCGCGCAGGTCGATGTCGACGCCGTACGCGTCCTCGATCTCGTCGATGAGGTGGATGCGCGCCAGCGAGGTGAGGCCGAGCGCCGAGTGCGGCGGCCCGTCCAGCGCTTCATGGGTGGTGGTGACGATGGCGGCCAGCTCGTCGGCCCGGTACTTCAGAAAGAAGTGGCCCGCCTCCGCGAGCACCACCACGGCCGACGTCGACGACAGGAAGTGCCACTCGCGGAAACGTTCCTCGTAGTAGTAGGTCGCCGGGTCCTCGGTGCCCACGACGCTGATCACGGGCGCGCTCAGCCGTTGGGTGCCGGCCGCGAACAGGCGCGTGTAGTAGTCCTCCGCCTCCCGCGAGTCGCGGCGCATGTTCCGCACGATGCGGCGGGCCTGCGCGGGGTCCACCTCGTTGATGTCGAGGCCGAGCGAGATCAGCCAGTTGACGTAGCGCTGGTCGCCGCGGAGCCGCTCGGCCTCGGCGAACCGGGAGATCCGCGACAGCAGCGCGCCCTTCGGCCGGGCGAAGGGGAAGATTCCGCCGATGTAGACGGCGACGAGTTCCCGTCCCGCGGCCTCAAGCCTGCGGGCGATCTCCACGGACAGGGCCGAGCCGACACCGCAGTGCCCGTACAGGGCGATCGGGCCGTCGATCTTGTCCAGGATCTCGTTCACGCACCCGGTGGCCAGCTCGTCGAAGGACGGTTTCTCCTCCTCCACGCCGACGTCGTGGCCGGGGATCGCCACCGACCACAGCGCGTTCCCGTCGGGCAGGGCGTCGGCCAGGGGCTGGTAGACGACCGCGCTGCCGCCGCCGTACGGCACGCACACGTACGTCAGCACCGGAGGCGTGCTCCGCGCGGGCGTCAGCCGGTGCAGGAGCGCGCGCGGCCCGCGCCGCTCGGCCGGGGTGTCGGCGAGCGCCGCGAGCTCGCGCACGGTGCGGTGCTTGAACACGTCCATCACGCTGACCCCGGCGCCCGTCCGCGCGCGCAGCCGCGCCACCACCTGCGTGGCCAGCAGCGAATGACCGCCGAGGTCGAAGAAGTCGTCGGAGACGCCGACCGCGTCCAGGCCCAGCAGGTCCGCCCAGATCGCGGCCAGGACCCGCTCGGTGGGCGTCTCGGGCGCGACCAGCTCGACCCCGGCGTCCCGGCCGGCGACCGGCGCGGGCAGCGTCCTGCGGTCCAGCTTGCCGCTCGGGTTGAGCGGCAGGGAGGCCAGGGTGACGTACGCGCTCGGCACCATGTAGTCGGGCAGCGTGCGCTTCAGCCCGGCCCGCACGGCCGCGTGGTCGAGCGGGTGGCCCCCGTCGCCCTCCGGAGTGAGGTAGGCGGCCAGGCGGTCCTCGCGCACGATCACGGCCGCGTCCCCGACCCCCGGCAGCGCGCGCAGCGCCGCCTCGATCTCGCCGAGCTCGATCCGCAGGCCGCGCAGCTTGACCTGGTCGTCCAGCCGGCCCAGGAACTCCAGGGCGCCGTCAGGGCGGCGCCTGGCCAGGTCGCCGGTGCGGTAGAGCCGCGAGCCCGGCGGGCCGTACGGATCCGGTACGAACCGCTCGGCGGTCAGCCCCGGCCGGTTCAGGTACCCCCGGGCCAGTCCCGCGCCACCGATGAACAGCTCGCCCGGCACCCCGACCGGCACCGGGGCCATCGTCGTGTCGAGCACGTGAAGGGTGGTGTTGGCGATCGGCGTGCCGATGGGCACCCTGGCCGCCGAGGCGAGCGTGCCGGGCCGGCAGTGCCAGGCGGACACGTCGACGGCCGCCTCGGTGGGGCCGTACAGGTTGTGCAGCTCGGCACCCGGCAGCGTGGCGACGCAGCGGCGGGCCAGGTCGGGGGGGAGCTCCTCGCCCGAGGAGATCACCCGCCGCAGCGAGCCGCAGCCCGCCGCGCCCTCCTCGCCGAGGAACACCGCCAGCATCGACGGCACGAAGTGCGCCGTGGTCACGCCCTCGGTGACGATCAGCTTGCGCAGGTACGCCGCGTCCTTGTGGCCGCCGGGCGTGGCCAGCACCAGGCTCGCGCCGCAGCGCAGCGGCCAGAACAGCTCCCACACCGACACGTCGAAACTCAGCGGCGTCTTCTGCGCCACCACGTCGCCGGAGCCCAGCCCGAACCGCTCCTGCATCCAGTCGAGGCGGTTGGCGATGCCGCCGTGCGTGTTGGCCACGCCCTTCGGCTGGCCGGTGGAGCCCGAGGTGTAGATGACGTACGCGACGTCGTCCGGCCGCACCTCCGGAAGCGGGCCGGCGCCGGCGGTCCAGGCGTCCGGCTCGTCCAGGTCGAGAGTGGCGGCCGCCGTCTCCGGCAGCGACGGGCGGATCGTGCTCTGGGTGAGCAGCACGGCCGGCGCGGCGTCCGCCAGCATGAACGCCACCCGCTCCGCCGGATAGCCGGGATCGACCGGCAGGTACGCCGCGCCCGCCTTGAGCACGCCCAGCATTCCGGGCAGCAGCTCCAGCGAACGCTCCGCGCAGACGGCGACCACCGACCCGGGGCCCGCACCGAGACGGAGCAGCGTGTGCGCGACCCGGTTCGCCCGCGCGTCCAGCTCGGCGTACGTCAGCGACCGCCCCTCGAAGCGCACCGCGACCGCGCCCGGCGTGCGCGCCGCCTGGGCCTCGATCCGGCCGTGCAGGGTGGCCTCCCCGGGGAAGGCGGCGGCGGTGTCGTTCCAGCCCTCGACGACCAGGCGGCGCTCGCCGGCGGAGAGCAGGTCGATCTCGGACAGCCGCAGGCCGGGCCGGTCGGCGACCCGCTCCAGCAGGACGCGCAGGTGCCCGGCCAGCCGCTCGATCGTGGCCGCGTCGAACAGGTCCGTGTTGTAGACGAACATCCCGCCGGAACCGTCGCCGGCGTCGAGCTCCAGGTCGTAGCGGGTGGCCCAGGAGTCCACGGGGAAGTCCGCCACGGCCAGCCCGGCCGGCGGGTCGATGGCGGCGTCGCGGTAGTTCTGCATCGCGAGGATGACGCCGAACAGCGGTGACCTGGACACGTCGCGGGGCAGGTCCAGCTCCGAGACGAGCTGCTCGAACGGCAGATCCTGGTGGGCGTACGCGTCCACGGCGACGTCGCGCACCCGCTCCAGCAACTCCCCGAACGTCGGGTCGCCCGACAGGTCCACCCGCATGGTGAGCATGTTGACGAAGCAGCCGATCACGCCGTCCAGCTCCGGCGCCTGGCGGCCGGCCACCGGCGAGCCCACCGCGACGTCCGCGGTGCCCGCGTACCGGCCGAGCAGCGCGGCGAACGCCGCCAGCATCGTCATGTACGGCGTGGCGCTGTGCTCGCGGCCCAGCCGGGCCAGCGCGGCGGCCACCTCGGGGTCCAGCGGGAACGTGTGCGCCGCGCCGGCGTAGGTGCGCTCCGGCGGGCGCGGCCGGTCCGCCGGCAGGTCCAGCGGCTCCAGCCCGGCCAGCCGGTCCCGCCAGAACTCCAGGTCGCGCCGCGACGGTGGCAGGCCGCGCTGCCAGGCCGCGTAGTCGGCGTACCCCACCTCCGGGGCGGCCGGCGTGGCGCCGTCGTAGCGGGCGAACACCTCGCGTATCAGCAGGTCGGCCGACCAGCCGTCGGCGGCGATGTGGTGCACCGCGATCACCAGCACGTGGTCGTCGCCGGCCAGCCGGACCAGCAGTGCCCGCGCCACCGGCCCGGCGGCCAGGTCGAACGGCACCGCCAGGAACTCCTCCGCCCGAGCCCTGGCGGCGGCCTCGTCCGGCGCGTCGCTCACGGTCAGCGGCAGCGTGCCCTCGCCGGCGAGCTCCACTCTCGGCCGGCCGTCCCACGTCGCGGGGAAGCTCATGCGCAGCGCGTCATGGCCGGCCGCCACCGCGTCGAGCGCGGCGGCCAGCGCGGGCACGTCCAGCGGGCCGCGCAGCCGCAGCCGGATGGGGACGGTGAGCTGCGTGGTGCCGGGCGCGAACTGCTCCAGGAACCACAACCGCTCCTGGGCCTGCGACAACGGCGGCTCCCCGGCGGGCCGGACCGGGATGGTGCGGCGGGGCACCGCCGCCGCGCCTCGTCGCAGCCGCCGCGCCAGCAACTCCTGCTTGGCGTCGGAAAGGGCATCCGGGCTGGTCACGGGCCTTCCTCCACGTCGCTCGCCCGGCTCACACGGGCATGTCGCTCACCTGTGTACGCCGTCCGACTGGGCGTCTCGCTCATCCCGGCACCTCCGTCTCCAGCAGGCGGGCCGTCTCCGCGTCGGACAGGCCCGACAGCTCGTCGATCAGCAGGCTTTCGACCGCGGCCGCGAGCCCGGCGACGGTCGGCCGGTCGAACAGCGTGCGGATCGGCACGTCGACCTCGATCGCGTTGCGCAGCAGGGCCGCCGCCCTGGTCGCCAGCAGCGAGTGGCCGCCGAGGGCGAAGAAGTCGTCCAGCGCGCCGATCCGGCCGGCGTCCAGGCCCAGCACCTGCGTCCACACCTCCGCCACCAGCGTCTCGGCGTCCGTGCGTGGCGGCACGTGAACAGGGGCTGGCTCGGGGCCGGCCTGCGGCAGGGCGGCCAGGTCCACCTTTCCCGCGATCGTCAGGGGCAGCGCGTCCAGGCCTACCCAGCCGCTGGGCACCAGATGGGGCGGCAGGGTCGCCTCCAGGCGGCGGCGCAGCTCGTCCGGCTCGGCCGGCCCGGTCACGTACGCCACCAGCCGTTCACCGTCCGCCGTCACCGCCGTCTGGCGCACCCCCGGGCAGGCCAGCAGCGCCGCCTCCACCTCACCGGGCTCCACCCGGAAGCCGCGGACCTTCACCTGGCCGTCGAAGCGGCCCAGGAACTCCAGATTCCCGTCCGGCCGCCACCGCACCCGGTCCCCTGTCCGGTACAACCTGGCCCCCGGCGGGCCGTACGGGTCGGGCACGAACCGCTCGGCGGTCAGCGCGGGGGAGCCGGGATAGCCCCGGGCCAGCCCGGCGCCGCCCAGGCACAGCTCGCCGGGGACACCCGGGGGCACCGGCTCCCCGTTCGGGCCGACCACGTGCGCGGTCGCGCCGCCCACCGGCCGGCCGATCGGCGGACGGCGGCCGGTGTCCGCCGCGCCGAGGACGGCCGCCGTGGCGACGATCGTCGCCTCCGTCGGCCCGTACGTGTTGATCAAGCCGACCCGCCCGCCGAAGCGGTCCCGCCACCGGGCCACGGCCGCGGCCTGCGCCTGCTCGCCGCCGATGATCATCAGCCGCAGCGCCTCCGGCCAGGTCACGTCGTCGAGGTCCTCGGTGAGCCGGTGCCAGTAGGCGGTCGGCAGGTCCAGCACGGTGACCTGGCGGCCGGCCGGGGTGCGCAGCACGTCCGGCAGGGTGAGGGCGCCGCCGGGAAGCAGCAGCACGGCCGCGCCCGCCACCAGCGCCGGGTACAGCTCCTCCGCGTGGGCGTCGAAGCCGAGCGACGCGAACTGCACGACCCGGTCGTCCGGGCGCAGTCCGTACGCCTCCCGCATCCAGCGCACCCGCGCGGCCACGGCACCGTGCTCCACCAGCACCCCCTTCGGCGTGCCGGTCGAGCCGGAGGTGTAGATCATGTACGCGGGGTCTCCGGGCTCGACGCCTTCCCATCCGCCGAGCCACCGGTCGTCCCCGCTGCCCGACCAGCCGGCCGGGACGAGCACGGGAACCGTGCCGTCCTGCAGCCGAGGCGCCAGCGTGGCGTCGCTCACCACCAGGCGGGCGCCGCTGTCGGCGATCAGGAAGGCGAGCCGCTCGCCGGGATGGCCGGGATCGAGCGGCAGGTACGCGCCTCCCGCCCGCCAGACGGCCAGCAGCGCCGCCACCGCGTCCACCGACCGTGGCAGGCACACGCCGACCACGCAGCCGTCGGCCACCCCGCGCCGCCGCAGCGCCGCCGCCAGCCGCGCCACCCTGGCGTCCAGCTCCGCGTAGCTCACCCGCTCCTCGCCGCACACCAGCGCCGTGGCCTCGGGAGCGGTGGCGACGACCCGCGCGAAGAGCCCCGGCACCAGCCCGGCCGCCGCGTCACCCGGCTCCAGCCCGCCGCGGGGCGGTTCCAGCGCGCCGCGGGCCGGTTCCAGTGCGTGGGGAGCCGGCGCGGTGGCGTTCGCGGCCAGGACGGCCACGTCGGCGCCGGTCAGGAGCGGTAGCCGCGAGACTGGGGTGCAGGGGGCGTCCGCGATGCCTCGCAGGAGCACGGCGAACCGTTCCGCCAGGCTCTCCGCGGTGGCCGCGTGGAACAGGGTGGCGTCGTAGCCCAGCACGGCGCGCAGGCCCTCGTCGTCCCGCCACGTCTCCAGGGCGAGCGGGAACTTGGCCTGCCGATACCCGCCGTCGAACAGCCGCACCTGCAGATCGCCGATCCGCTCGGGCGGGGTGCCGTCGCCCGCCTGGCTGTGCAGGATGATCATGGTGGACAGCAGCGGGTTGCGATGGAGGTCGCGCGGCACGCCCAGCTCGCCGATGAGCCGTTCGAACGGCACGGTGCGGTGGGTGTGGGCGTCGAGCACGCTGCGGCGGGTGGCGGCCAGCAGATCACGGAAGGCCGGGTCGCCCGAGAGGTCGCCGCGCAGCACCAGGGTGTCGGTGAGGTAACCGATGACGGGCTCCAGCTCCACCCGGTCGCGGGACGCCCACGGCGTGCCGACCAGGACGTCGCTCTGGCCGGTGTGCCGGGCCAGCAGCACCTGGTAGGCGGCGACCAGCACCATGAAGAGGGACGCGCCGTGCTCCTGCGCCAGCCGTTCCAGGCGCTCCATAACGTCCTCGGGGATCCGGAACGGGTGGAAGGCGCCCTCAGGCCGCTCCCCGCCCGGCTTGTCGGCGGGCAGCTCCAGCATGGGCGGGCCGGCCAGGCGGCGCCGCCAGTACTCCAGCGACTCCTCGGCCGCCGCGCCGGATTCCCGTTCCCGCTGCCACAGCGCGACGTCGCCGTACTGCACGGGCAGCGGAGCCAGACGGGGTTCGCGCCCCTCGATCCCGGCCAGGTAGAGGGCGAACAGGTCGTCGAACAGCACGCCCAGCGACGCGCCGTCGGCGATGATGTGGTGCAGGACGAAGCAGAGCACGTGGTCGTCGCGGCCGAGCGCGAGCAGGCTCACCCGCAGCGGCGGCGCCCCGGCCAGGTCGAACGGCGCGTTCGTGCGCTCGGCGACCAGCCGCCTGGCCCGCTCCTCCGCGCCTGGCGAGCCGGTCAGGTCGAGGCGTTCGACCGGCACGGGTCCCGGCGGGTGGACCACGGCGGCCGGCTCGCCGTCGACGTCGGCGAACGACGTGCGCAGGCTCTCGTGCCGCGCCACCACCGCGTCCAGCGCGGCCTGGAGTGCGCCGGTGTCGAGCGCGCCGCGCAGCCGCAGCACGAGATACATGGTGTACGACGCGTCGTCCGGGTCGAACCGCTGCAGGAACCACAACCGCTCCTGCGCGGACGACAGAGGCGGACTCGTCCCCGCCGGCCGGTGCCGTATCTCGTGCTGGGCGGCGTCCCCCTCTCCACCAGCCTCGGACTCCTCCTCGTGCAGGCGGACGATCTCCTCGACGATCCCGCCGATGGTGGGGTCGTCGAAGAAGGCGTCCAGCGACACCTCGACGCCGAGGCTCTCGCCGATCCTGGCGGTGATCTGGGTCATGGTGAGCGAGTGGCCGCCGAGATCGAAAAGGTCGTCGCCGGTGCCGATCTCGTCCACGTCATCCAGATCGAGCACTTCCCACCAAATCCGACGAACCACCTCGACCACCTCCCCCCGGCCGACCACCTCGCCCCGGTCGGCATGGTCGGGCTGGTGGGCGCGGTTGGCCTCGTCTGCCCGGTCGATCTTCCCGGTCGGGTCGGTCTGCCGGGTCCGGTCGGGTTCAACGGTGGGGTCGATTTTCCCGGTCGGGTCGCCCTCGCCGGTCGGGTCGGCCTGCGTGGTCCGGCCGGAATCTTCGGCTCGGACGGCCCCGGAGTCCCGGGGTTCGACCATCCCGTGCGGCTTCCCGACCGGAGCCGCCTCCTCGGACGGGACGTACGGGGCGACGGCAGGGTGCGGGCGGGTCACGGCCCTGGCCGCCGACCGCGGCAGGGCCGCGCGGTCGAGTTTGCCGACGGGGGTCAGCGGGATCCCGTCCAGCAGGACATAGGCGGCGGGAAGCATCGCGGGCGGCAAGGTACGGCCCAGGTGGGCGGCCAGCGTGGCGGGCTCGGGGGCCTGGCCGGGCGTGGGCACGACGTACGCGATGAGGCGCTGATCGTCCGGCCCCTCGCCCCGGACGATCACCGCCGTCTCGGCGACCTGGGGGTGCTCCCGCAGCCGCGACTCGATCTCGCCGAGCTCCACCCGATGGCCGAGCAGCTTGACCTGCCCGTCCGCCCGGCCGAGGAACTCGATCTCGCCGTCGGCCCGGTAGCGGGCCAGGTCGCCGGTCCGGTACAGGCGCGCGCCGGGCGGCCCGTACGGGTCGGGGACGAACCGCTCGGCCGTGCGGCCGGGCCTGCCCCGGTAGCCGCGCGCCACACCGGCGCCGCCGACGCACAACTCGCCCGTGACGCCCACCGGCACCGGCCGCAGCCCCGCGTCGAGGATGTAGACCTGGGTGTTGGCGATGGGCCGGCCGATGGTGACCGTCTCGCCCGGCTCTCCTGCCGTGCTCCAGATGGTCGTCTCCGTCGGGCCGTACACGTTGACCACCCGGTCGAAGCGGGCGCGCAGTTCGGCGGCGAGCCGGGGCGGCAGCGCCTCGCCGCCGGTGAGCGCGGTCGTCCCGGAGAGCCCGCCGGACATTAGCAGCCGCCAGACCGACGGGGTGGCCTGCACGTGCGTGACGCCCTGCTCAGCGGCCAGCCGGGCGAGCGCCTCGGGTCCGCGTACGGCGCCGTGCGGGGCGACGACCATCCGGCCGCCGGTGATCAGCGGCAGGTAGAGCTCGAGGGCGCTGATGTCGAAGGCGGGTGAGGCGAGGGCCAGCCAGGTGTCGCCGGGCCCGGCGCCGAGCCGGTCGCGCATCGCGAGCAGCAGGTTGGCCAGGTTGCCGTGGCCGACCTCGACTCCCTTCGGCCGGCCGGTCGAGCCGGAGGTGTAGATCACGTACGCGAGGTCGCCGGCCGACGGCGGCCGGCCCGGCGGCGGGTCGGGCGGGCCGGGCTCCGGATCGAGCGGGCCGGGCTCCGGGTCGTCGCCCACGACCAGCACGGGCGCCGGCAGGTATCCGGCCGCGGTGGTCTCCGACAGCAGCAGCCGGGGCCGGGCGTCGGCCACGATCATCGACAGCCGTTCCGCCGGATGGCCGGGGTCGAGCGGCAGGTAGGCGGCGCCGGCCTTCTGCACGGCGAGCAGGCAGACCGGCAGCATGGCCGAGGGCGCCAGGTGTACGGCGACCAGTTCGCCGCGCCCGACGCCCGCCTGCCGCAGCCGGTGGGCGAGCCTGTCGGAGGCGGCGTCCAGCTCGGTGTAGGTGAGCGAGCGATCCTCGAACGTCACGGCCGGCGCGTCCGGGCGGGCGCCCACCTGAGTGGCGAACAGACGCGGCAGCGTCGCCTCGGAGGGATAGGCGGCCGCGGTGTCGTTCCACCCGGCGAGCATCAGCTCCCGCTCCTTGCCGGGCAGGACGTCCAGCTCGGCCAGGCGGAGGCCGGGGTCGCCGGCCGCGCGGCGCAGCAGCGCGCGCAGGCCGCCCACGAACCGGCCCGCGGTGTCGCGATCCAGCGCCGCCGGGTCGAAGCGCAGGCTCGTGGCCAGCCCCTCGGGGCCGTCAACGAACTGCAGGTGCAGGGCGTTGCGCGACCCTCCTGCGAACATCGTGCGGTCGACCGTGACGTCCAGGCCAGGGAACTCCGGCTCGGGCGCCGTCTCCCGCCTGCGGTAGCTGATCGACACGGGGAGGACGGCAGGCGGGCCGCCGAGGGCACGGGCGGGCGGCACCTCACGGAAGCGGTAGAGCTCGCGCAGCTCGGCCCGTACGGCGCCGACGTGCTCGCGGAACGTCTGGCCGCCGGACGGCCTCGACAGCACGGGCAGTTCGTTGACGAACGGGCCGATGTGGTCGCGGGTCGCGGGCCCGCGCGTGGTCACGT
>NZ_SMKP01000405.1:0-1519 GCF_004349015.1 Nonomuraea diastatica | reverse complement strand
TAGTACGGCAGCCGCATTTCGCTGTGTGAGCTGGGCTGATGCGTGGAGTCGATGCGATCTTGTGATGGCTTTCGGCGCTCATGAGAGCAGCCGCCCATGATCATGTCTGTGTGAAGAGAACAAGATCGGGAGCGGCTGCAGTCCTCATCGTAGAGGCCCGCCGCGTCCAGCGGCACCTGGATCAGTTAATGATCGCCATAGCGTCGCTGTTCCCACGGATCGAACCACGCCTCCAAGCCCGCAAATACCTCCTGGCCCTGCTATCCGACCTGCCCAAACGCAACGGATGGACGATCGCCGAGTGGGTGGGTGACCGGCAACCGGACGCCACCCAGCGCCTGCTCAACCACGCCCGCTGGGACACCCTGGGCGTCATGAGCGCGATCCGCCGGTTCGTCGTCGCAGGCCTGGACCGCGCCGCCCGACCGGGCGGCCTGGCGATCGGCGCCCTGGATGAGTCCGGGCAGGAGAAGAAGGGATCAGCCACCGCCGGTGTCAAGCGCCAGCACATGGGCTGCGCGGGCGGAATCGACAACGGCATCAACACCGTGCACCTGGCCTACGTCCGGGCCGGCAGCGGACATGCATTGATCGCCTCCCGACAGTGGATCCCCGCCGAGCAAGTCGCCGACCCCGTCGCGGCGGTGACCATGGGCCTGCCACTGGACGTGGCCTTCCGCACCAAGGGCGAACTGGCCATCGACCTGCTCACCGACGCCTACGCCGACGGGATGAGCGTCGACTTCATCGCCGGCGATGAGGTGTACGGCGCCTGCACCAGCCTGCGCCACTTCCTGCAGGAGCACGCTCAGGCCTACGTGCTGCGCGTCCGCTCGTCCTTCACCCTCACCCTCGGCGCCGGGACGGCCATGACCTGCGCAGACGTTGCCGCCAAGCACCTCAAGCAGAAACGCAAATGGACCATCCGATCGGCCGGGGCCGGCTCCAAGGGCGAACGCACCTACGCCTGGGCCTGGATCGCAACCGCCAGCCCTGTGCACCACCTACTGATCCGCAAGCACCGCAAGACCGGGGAACTGGCCTTCCACTACTGCTTGTCCCCACCGGCCAGCCCGTCACCCTGCCACGCCTGGTAGCCGCCGCCGGGCTGCGCTGGCCGGTGGAGGAAACCTTCGAGTTCGGCAAGGACCTGTTCGGCCTGGACCAGTCCCAGGTCCGCCTCTATCACGCGATCCTGCGGCACACTGTGCTGGTCATGGCCGCCCTGGCCATCTGCGCCGTCACCGCAGCAGCCGCCCGCCGCCGCACCGACACCCAAGCACCACCCCCGACGCACCCTGATCAGGCTCCGCCGACCGATCCCGGCATGATCCCGCTGACCGTCGCCGAGATCAAGCGCCTGTTCAACGCCGCCACCGCGACAACGCGATCACTCCTGCACGCCGCCCATTGGTCAGCCTGGCGACGACGACACCAGGCCCGCGCCCGCTGGTTCCACCAACGCGCCCGCCTGGCCACCGCATATGCCCTGCTCAGCTAGCGAAATGCGGCTGCCGTA
>NZ_SMKP01000404.1:0-1548 GCF_004349015.1 Nonomuraea diastatica | reverse complement strand
CATTAGGCGCCGTCAACCCGTTACTCGCACCGTCCTGATTGACCGCGCTGCCCCGCACCACCGCCAGCACCCGATGCCCGAGACGCTCCGCGTCCGACAACCGCTCCACCAGCAGGACGCCGACGCCCTCGCCCCAGCCTGTGCCGTCGGCGTCGGCGGAGAACGCCTTGCACCGGCCGTCCGGGGACAGGCCGCGCTGGCGCGAGAACTCCACGAAGGTGCCGGGCGTGGCCATCACGGTCACGCCGCCGGCCAGCGCCATGTCGCACTCGCCCGACCGCAGCGCCTGCGCCGCCCAGTGCAGGGCGACGAGAGAGGAGGAGCAGGCGGTGTCCACGGTCACCGCAGGGCCTTCCAGCCCGAAGGTGTACGACAGGCGACCGGACACGACGCTGCCGGAGTTCCCGGTGGCGATGAGCCCTTCCAGCTCCGTGGGCACGGTGGTGAGGTGGGCCGCGTAGTCGTGGTACATGACGCCCGCGAACACGCCGGTCCTGCTGCCGCGCAGCGCCGCGGGGTCGATCCCGGCCCGTTCGATCGCCTCCCACGAGGCTTCGAGGAGGAGCCGCTGCTGCGGGTCCATGGCCAGCGCCTCGCGCTGCGAGATCCCGAAGAACGCCGGGTCGAACTCGGCCGCGTCGTGCAGGAAACCGCCATGCTTCGTGTACGTGGTGCCCGAATTATCGGGGTCCGGGTGGTACAGCCGATTCAGGTCCCACCCGCGGTCTGCGGGGAACTCGCCGATCGCGTCCGTACCGGCGCTCACCAGCTGCCAGAGATCCTCCGGCGAGAGCACGCCGCCCGGGTACCGGCAGGCCATGCCGACGATCGCGATAGGCTCGTCGTTCAGCGGCGTCGTGGCCGCGGTGACAGCCGTCGCCTCGGCCCCGGCTCCGGTGAGCTCCGTCTCCAGGTAGTCGGCGACGGCTCGCGCGTTGGGGTAGTCGAAGACCAGCGTGGCGGGGAGCCGCAGCCCGGTGCCCGAGTTGAGCTGGTTACGGAGTTCGACGGCCGTCAAGGAGTCGAAGCCGAGCTCCTGGAAGGCGCGGTCGGGCTCCACGGCGTCCATCGAGGCGTGACCGAGAACTGTGGCCACCTCCTGGCGGACCAGCTCCAGCAGCACCCTGCCGCGCTCGGCCTCCTCCAGCCCGGCGAGCCGGCGGGCCAGCCCGGACCCGGCCGCGCGGGCCACCTGGCGTGCCGACCCGCGTACCAGGCCGCGCAGCAGCGCGGGAAGCTCCGCGCCCCGGTTGCGCAGCGCCGCGGCGTCGACCCGCAGCGGCACCAGCGCCGCCGCGTCCGAGCCCGACCCCGCATCGAACGACGCCAGCGCCTCGTCCACGGTCAACGCCGGCAGGCCCTGACGCCGCATCCTCTCGAAGTCGGCCTCGCTCAGCCAGGCGCTCAGCCCGGTGTCGGTGTCCCACAGCCCGTACGCCAGGGACGTGGCGACCAGCCCCGACGACCGACGGTGCACCGCCAGGGCGTCGAGGAACACGTTCGCAGCGGCGTAGTTGGCCTGTCCTGCCGCCAGGACGGAGCCGCCCG
>NZ_SMKP01000403.1:0-1595 GCF_004349015.1 Nonomuraea diastatica | reverse complement strand
CACCCCGAGACTCTGCAGACCGGCCGCCACCCGATCGGCAAGCACCCCCAACTCGCCATAGGTCATCCCCCGACCGCCATGAACCACAGCCGTGGCCTCCGGAGACTCCTCGATCCGCGCCCACACCACAGCACCCACCGTGGCCACACCCGGCGACGGCACCTCGACCTGCGGATTGAAACCATCCAACAGCCTGCAACGCTCGGCCACAGGCAACACGTCCAGCTCAGCGAGCGCACGATCGCCGGCGGTCAACTCGGTGAGAGCCTGAACCAGCAACGCACACACCTGACCCGGATCAATCGCCGCCTGCACCTGCGCCGTCACCGCGAACCCGGTTCCCGTGTCGTCGACGGAGACCGTGACCGGGTAGGTCGTGCCGCCTTCCCCAGCCGCCCCCACGATGCCGGCCCACGCGTCGGCATCCGCCGAACCCGTCGACGGCCCGGCATGCCGGTAGTTGAGCAGGCTGGTGAACAACGGCGCGCCCGCCGGCACCCCACTGCACCGCTGCGCCAGGGCAAGCGGCGCGTGCTCGTGCCGGAACAGCTCGGTCAGCACCCGATGCGTCTCGCCCAGCCCCGAGGTGACGGTCTCGCCGGACAGATCGATGCGCACCGGCAGCGTGTTGATGAACAGGCCCAGACCACGGTCGGCACCCGCAGCCCCGTGCATCCGGCCGAACAGCACCGACCCGAACACCACGTTGTCACGGCCGGTCAGCCGGGCCAGCACCAGTGCCCACGCCAGATGAAACACTGACGCCGCCGACACCCCAGACCGGCGCGCCAGCTCACGCACCCCCTCCGACACCACGCCATCCAGGTCCACACTGGCCTCGACCTCGCTGGCGCCATGCACATCCAGCACCCCATAAGGCGCACACGGCTCCTCAACCCCGGCCAGCATCCCGGTGAAGAACTCCTCATGCTCCGCCTCGGAAGGACCCAGCACCGCCTGAGCGACCACGTCGCGGTAGGGCACCGGCGCGGGCAGCTCATCGGCACGACCGGTCATGATCGCACCGACCTCACCGATGATCGTAAGAATCGACGTGTTGTCTCCCACGATGTGATGCATCGCAACGAGCACCTGCCATCCGGCGGTGCCGGGCGCGATGAACACCCGCAGCACCGGCGCCCTGGTCAGATCGATCCGCTTGGCCACGCCGGCGAGTTCTCCGACCTCTTCCACCACCAAGTCGGCGTGCCGGTGAACCACCTGCACCGGCCGGGACAGTCCTTCCCAATGGAACGAGGTCCGCAGTACGTCGTGCCGGTCCACTACCGCCTGGAGCGCGTCCAGGAATCCGTCCAGCCGTTCACGGGTGTCGATCGTGAGCCGGTTGGTCAGGACATAGGCGTCGGCCTCCTCCGCCATCAGATGATGGAAAAGCATCCCCTCCTGCAACGGCGCCAAAGGATAAATGTCCTGCACATTCCCGACCCCACCCGGGATCTGCGCAATGACCCGATCGATCTGCTCCTGAGACAGCTCGACCAGCGGCAGCATGCCGGGGGTGATAACGGTCGTGTCGTCCCTGATCAGATTGACCGGGACCTCGACGGCATCCGCCGAGGCGGTGACGGTGGCCC
>NZ_SMKP01000402.1:0-1598 GCF_004349015.1 Nonomuraea diastatica | reverse complement strand
CACCCGCACCCAACCCACGCCCACACACGGAATCCCCGCTCGCGCCCAACCCCACGCCCACACACGGTGTCCGTCCCGAGCTCACCCGTCCCGTGTCGCCACTCCGAATTCCGCCGACCCTCGGCACGTACTGAATCCGTCGGCAGCCGCCTCGTAACCCCTCGCCAGGCGCCTGCCTCCCAGCTGGATTGCGTCGGCAGTGAAAGTAGCCTTGCGGTGTGCTGATCGATTCGACGTACCCCAAGAGCTTCGCCAGCGACAACCACGCGGGCGTGCACCCGGACATCCTGGCGGCCATGGCCGCTGCGAACGACGGAGACGCGCCCGCCTACGGCGGCGACCGCTGGACCGCGGCCTTCGAAGAAGGGATCAAGGAGGTGTTCGGGCCGAACGCGGAAGGCTTCGCGGTGCTCAACGGAGCGGGCGCCAACATGGTCGGCCTCGCCCTGATGCTCGGCCGCTACGACGCCATTCTCTGCGCCGACAGCGCCCACATCGCCACCCATGAAGCAGGGGCGGCTGAGCGCCTTCTCGGTGTGAAGTTGATGACGATCCCCACCGCACAGGGCAAGCTCCAACCCGACGACATCAAGGCGCGTCTGGGCGGTATCGGCAACCACCACGAATCCCAGCCCGCCGTCGTCTCCATCTCCCAGTGCACGGAACTCGGCACCACCTACTCCGCCGAGGAGATCGCCGTACTCGCGGAGACGGCACACGAGGCCGGACTCCGTCTTCACGTGGACGGCGCACGGCTCGCCAACGCCGCCGCCTTCCTGGGTTGCGACCTGAAAGCCATCACCACCGACGTGGGCGTGGACGTCTTCAGCTTCGGCTGCACCAAGAACGGCGCGCTGGCCGCCGAAGCCGTGGTGGTGCTCGACTCCGAGCTGGCCCAGGCCGTACCTTTCCTGCGCCGCCAGTCGCTCCAGCTCGCCTCGAAGATGCGCTTCATCTCGGCCCAACTGTCGGCACTCCTGACGGACGACTTGTGGCGACAGAATGCTGATCAAGCCAACCGGATGGCGACGCGACTGGCAAACGGTCTGGAGGGCATCGCCGGTGTGTCGTTGGCTTACCCCGTTCAGTCCAACGCCGTCTTCGCCGCCTTGCCGCCGACGGTGGCCGCGACGCTCCTGCAGCGGTACCTGTTCCACTACTGGGACGAGGCGACCGGTGTCGTCCGCTGGATGACCGCCTTCGACACGACCCCCGAACACGTCGACGACTTCCTCGACGACATCCGCAAAGCCGCCATGTGACCTCCCGCGTGTTTCACGTGAAACATGCGGGAGGCTGCCCGCCAGAACCCACGGCCCCTCCACCCATCACGACCGACGTTTCACGTGAAACACAGCGGCGCCCGCCTGGTCGGACTGCCCTCTCTTCCAGGAGATCTACCGGGCATGCTTCGCCTTCCGGCGGGCGCTCGTTTCCCACTCTCGCACTGGCCCCCGGCGTTTGGGACATGCTTCACGTGCAGGGTCACGCAACTGATCCGACTCTGCGCAGCCGCATGCTGCGAACGTCACGCCCACGGCGGCCGACACGGCGACTACCGACTGCCACAGGCACCGGCCCGTCGAGACCTACACCCG
>NZ_SMKP01000401.1:0-1612 GCF_004349015.1 Nonomuraea diastatica | reverse complement strand
CAGGACGGAAACAGTCCCCGGCCCGCAACCTGCTCCAACGCCTGCAGGACCGGGCCGCTGACGTGCTGCGCTTCGCCGACTTCCCCGGCTGGGTGCCGTTCACGAACAACATGGGCGAGCGCGCGCTGCGCCCGGTCAAGACCCAGGTGAAGATCTCCGGCTGCCATCAATCCGAAGATGGCGCCGCGCACTGGCTGACCGTCCGGTCCTACCTCGACAGCGCCCGCAAGCACGGACTGAGCGCCTTCGAGGCGATCCACCGCGCCTTCACCGGCAACCTCTGGATGCCGCCCGTCGCACTCGACGCCTGATCAGCACATATCACCCAGCGTCACAGAACCTTCTGATTACTTACGATGCGGGTGCGGTCATGGGCGTCGGCCAGGTCGCGGAGCTTGCCGGCGCGGGCGCGCAGCCGGTCGCCGACCGGCTGAGGGGCGTGCGCGGCGCGTTTGTCGAGCACGTCAGCGCGGTTGCGCAGGCCGGCGGCGTGCCGGTCGGTGCGGACGATGTTGCCGCAGCCTGGAACGCAGTGATCCAGGCTGGGGGTGTCTTTCACGTCGTCGCGGTGGCAGAGTGCCTGGGCGCGTTTGTAGTGGCAGAGCACGAATGCTTGAGGGTTGTCATAGATCATGAGGTCTTCGCTGGCGATCAGCTTCCGGGCGGTGGCCGCGTTGATGGTCGTTCCTTCGAAGACCGTGGCGCGGGCGGCGGCCTTGATGACGCGCCGGGCCGCCGGGCCGGAGATTCCCTCACCGGTGTCCAGGCCGTCGTGCAGCTCGGCGACGGTGTCGGCGACCGCCCGGACGGTCTCAACGTCGATGAGCTCGTGGATACCACCGCGGCTGCGGGACGCGTAACCCTCGGAGACGAACGTGCTGCGCAGATGCCCGTACTGGATGGCGAGCGCGACAAGACCATTCGGCCGTCGGGCGATGTGCCAGGCCAGCGATCTTCTGAACCTTTGGGTTCCGACCTTGCCGTGAGGGTCGGGCGGGATGAGCTGATCATTGAGCCCGCGGGCTGTCGCTTCCGCGTTCGCCCAGGCGATGGAATCCTCGATGCGGGTGTTGAGCGAAAGGTGGACCCGAGACGTACCAACTGCGGCAACACGATGCGTATCAAGGCCCCCGCATCGGTCGCGGCCGCGCTGATGTGTAGATTCAGCTGACTTGTCGCCGACCGCGCGAAGATCGGTTACCGTCCGGGCATGGACGCCTCCGAGGAGCCGCCAACACACCCGGCTGTGCAGCACCAACGGAAAGCCGCCACGAGTAAGCCGCAGACGACGCGTCGTGTGGTGAAGGTCATGAAGGGGTTATCCCGGCCCGCGTCGTCACCTGCCGACGCGACGCCGCCCCTAGTGCTGCCGACGACGAGGAGACGATGGTTCCAGGAGCGCCCACGCATTACCCGTCCCACGAGTCGGAGCTCGACACCCTCTCCGTCGAGAAGCGCCAAGAGCTCTACGACGCCCACCGGCAGGGTCGCGTCCGAGATGCGGTGTAAATGTGAACGAGCGTAGGTTGCCGTGCTGAACCGTCCAAAGTTCGCACAACGCAAGGACCTACGCTCGTGGCACGCACACTACCGCCCGTTCAAGCCATCCGCG
>NZ_SMKP01000400.1:0-1627 GCF_004349015.1 Nonomuraea diastatica | reverse complement strand
GGCCGACGGTGGGCATGCCGAGCAGCACCCCCGGGCCCGTGGAGGAACCGGCCTGGCGGGACTCCCAGGCGTCGCCCGCCCGCGTCCGCCTGACCTCGTGCACGGGCCCGTCCGCCACCAGGTGGTGCGGGGCCGCGTACGTCACCTCGACCGTCACCATGTCACCCGGCCGGGGCGTCTCCGAGCCCACGGCGAAGTGCACGAGCCGGTTGTCGGGGGCGCGGCCGGACAGCCGGCGGGTGGCGTCGTCCTTGCGCCCCTCGCCCTCGGCGACCAGCACCTCGAGCGTCCGGCCCACCTGCTTCTTGTTCTCCTCCCACGAGATCTCCTCCTGGAGGGCCACCAGCCGCTCGTAGCGCTCCTGGACGACCTCCTTGGGGATCTGGTCGTCCATGGTGGCCGCCGGCGTGCCGGGACGGATGGAGTATTGGAAGGTGAAGGCGTTGGCGAAGCGGCTCTGCCTGACGACGTCGAGCGTGGCCTGGAAGTCTTCCTCGGTCTCGCCAGGGAAGCCGACGATGATGTCGGTCGAGATGGCCGCGTCCGGCATGGCGGCGCGCACGCGTTCGATGATGCCGAGGTAGCGCTCGGCGCGGTAGGAGCGGCGCATCGCGCGCAGCACCCGGTCGGAGCCCGACTGCAGCGGCATGTGCAACTGGTGCATGACGTTGGGCGTCTCGGCCATGGCGGCGATCACGTCGTCGGTGAACGCGGCGGGGTGGGGCGAGGTGAAGCGGACCCGCTCCAGGCCCTCGATGGAGCCGCACGCGCGCAGCAGCTTGCCGAAGGCCAGCCGGTCGCCGAACTCCACGCCGTAGGTGTTGACGTTCTGGCCCAGCAGCGTGACCTCGAGGACGCCCTGGCCGACGAGGGTCTCGACCTCGGCCAGGACCTCGCCGGGCCGGCGGTCCTTCTCCTTGCCGCGCAGGGAGGGGACGATGCAGAACGTGCAGGTGTTGTTGCAGCCGACCGAGACGGCCACCCAGGCGGCGTAGGCGGACTCGCGCTTGGTGGGCAGCGTCGAGGGGAAGACCTCGAGCGACTCCTTCAGCTCGACCTGCGCCTCGCCCTCGATGCGGGCGCGCTCCAGCAGCACCGGCAGCGAGCCGATGTTGTGGGTGCCGAAGACCACGTCGACCCATGGCGCCTTGCGGACGATCTCGCCCTGGTCCTTCTGGGCGAGGCAGCCGCCCACGGCGATCTGCATGCGCGGGTTGCTCACCTTGGCGGGCCGCAGGTGGCCGAGGTTGCCGTAGAGGCGGTTGTCGGCGTTTTCCCGCACGGCACACGTGTTGAACACGACCACGTCGGCGCTCTCGCCGTCGGGGGCGGGCACGTAGCCGGCATCCTCCAGCAGGCCGGAGAGCCGTTCGGAGTCGTGGACGTTCATCTGGCACCCATATGTGCGCACTTCGTAGGTGCGGGCGCTCTCCTGGGTCACAGTCATGGCGCTTTCCAGGGTAGTCGTTGTCAGGCTTGAGACGGCCCGTACCGATCTAATACTCCAGTGACACATCGCGATCATGGATCGGATCGGCGCTGGTAGTGGTAGTGCCGGGCTGTGGCTTGGTGGCGTCGGCGCCAGTGTGACCAGCGCAGAACGTCCGTGATGGAGCGGTGCCGGATC
>NZ_SMKP01000399.1:0-1648 GCF_004349015.1 Nonomuraea diastatica | reverse complement strand
GACACCGCCCTGGCCGCCTACGAACACCAGCACCTGCCCTTCGACCGCATCGTCGAAGAGCTCCACCCCCAACGCGACCTCACCCGCACCCCCCTCGTCCAGCACGTCTTCGCACTCCAGACCGCGGCCACGGAGTCCTGGCAGCTGCCCGGGCTGCAGGCCCGCCGCCTGCCCCTGCACACGGGCACGAGCAAGTTCGACCTGTTCATGGCGCTGGAGGAGCGGCCGGACGGTTCCCTCGCGGGCACTGTCGAATACCCCACCGCGCTGTACGACGCGGCCACCATCGACCGGCTCGCCCAGCACTACGTGACGCTGCTCGGCCAGCTGGCCGGCGACCCGGGCGCCCCGGCGAGCCGGGCACAGCTCATGGACGAGGCGGCGCGGCAGGAGCTCGAGGCCCTGGTCAACGACACCGCACAGGACCTCGGCGAGCTGACCGTGCCCGAGCTGGTGGCCGACCAGGCGCGGCAGCGGCCCGACGCGGTCGCCGCCGAGTACGAAGGCGAGTGGATCGGCTACGCCGAGCTGGACTGGAAGGCGAACCAGCTCGCGCACCACCTGCGCGAGTCCGGCGTCGGCCAGGAGACGCCCGTGGCGGTCTGCCTCGAAAGAGGCCTCGACGTGCCGGTCGTGCTCCTCGCCATCCTGCGCGCCGGCGGCTGCTACGTCCCGCTCGACGCCGACTATCCGGCCGAGCGCATCGCGCACATGCTGGCCGACTCGCAGGCGCCGATCCTGCTGGCCGAGCGCCATCTCGCGCAGCGCCTTCATGCGCCTTCCGGCGTTCGCACGCTGATCTGGGAGGATGTGCGCGAGGTGCTGGGCGAGCAGCCCGCGCAGCCGCCCGCCGTGCGCCTGCGGCCCGACCACCTCGCCTACATCATGTACACCTCGGGCTCGACGGGCCGGCCCAAGGGCGTGCAGGTCACCCATCGGGGCATCGTGCGCCTGGTGCACCGGGCGGATTACGTCGAGTTCGGGCCCGAGCAGGTGTTCATGCTGCTCGCTCCTCTGTCGTTCGACGCCTCCACCTTCGAGCTGTGGGGAGCGCTGTGCAACGGCGCCACGCTGGCGATCTACCCCGTGGGGCAGCCGACCGCGGAGGGGCTCGAAGCAGCCATCCGGCGGCACCACGTCACGGTGTTGTGGTTGACGGCCGGTCTGTTCCACCTGCTGGTGGAGACCCGGCTGGAGGCGCTGGCAGAGCTCAGGCACCTCGTCGCAGGCGGTGACGTGCTCTCGCCCGCGCACGTCAGAGCCGTGCTCGACGGCACCCGGGTCAAGGTCAGCAACGGCTACGGCCCGACCGAGTGCACCACGTTCAGCTGCGTGAAGAGCGGCATCTCGCACGCCGACACCGAGTCCGCCATCCCGATCGGCGGGCCGATCTCCAACACGCAGGTGTACGTGCTGGACGCCGAGCTGAACCGGCAACCCGTGGGCGTCCCCGGCGAGCTGTACATCGGCGGGCCCGGTCTGGCCCGGGGTTACCGTGGCCGCCCCGGCCTGACCGCCGAACGGTTCGTGCCGAATCCGTTCGGTCCGGGCCGGTTGTATCGGACGGGTGATCTGGCGCGGTTGTCGCCGGGTGGGGAGCTGGAGTTCGTCGGGCGGGCCGATCATCAGGTGAAGATCCGTGGGCATC
>NZ_SMKP01000398.1:0-1660 GCF_004349015.1 Nonomuraea diastatica | reverse complement strand
CTGGCTCGGTTGTGGTCGAGCGCGGCCGAGTTGTGGGTAGGCGGTGTCGATGTCGACTGGCCGCAAACCTACGCCGGGACCCGCCCGCAGATCATCGACCTGCCCACCTACGCCTTCCAACACCAGCGCTTCTGGCTGCAGGGATCGGCGAGTGCAGGCGACGCGGCCAGCCTCGGGCTCGAGGCCACCGGCCACCCGCTGCTCGGCGCGTTCACCGGCCTCGCCGCCGGCGGAGAGGCCGTGCTCACCGGCCGCGTGTCCGTCGCCACCCACCCGTGGCTGGCCGACCACAAGGTCAACGGGCAGGTGTTCCTCCCCGGCGCGGCCCTCGTCGAGCTGGCCATCAGGGCAGGCGACGAGGCCGGTTGCGGCCTCCTCGAAGAGCTGACCATCCAGGCGCCACTCATCGTGCCCGACCCCGGCGCCGTCCAGCTCCAGCTGGCCGTAGGCGCACCGGACGAGGACGGGCGGCGGCAGCTCGGCATCTACTCGCGGATCCAGGACGCGACCGACTGGGTGCAGCACGCCGCGGGCGTGCTGGCCGCGGCCGATGCGGCGGTCCCTGAGCCGGTCGGCACCTGGCCGCCGGAGCAGGCACGGGCCGTGGCCCTGGACGAGCATTACGACGACCTCGCCGGTACGGGCCTCGACTACGGCACGACGTTCCGCGGACTGCGGGCGGCCTGGCGGCGGGGCGACGACGTCTTCGCCGAGGTGGCGCTGCCGGAAGACACCGGCACCGACGGGTACGGACTGCATCCGGCGCTGTTCGACGCCGCCCTGCACGCGATCTCCCTCGGCGGGTTCCTGGCCGATCCCGAGCCCGGCAGGCCGTACCTGCCGTTCGCCTGGAGCGATGTGGCGCTGCACGCGTCCGGGGCGACGAGACTGCGTGTGCGGATCTCCCCGGCCGGCCAGGGAGCGGTCTCCGTGGCGCTGATGGACACCGAAGGGCTGGCCGTGGCCACGATCGGCGCTCTGGCCGCCCGCCCGGTGCCGGTCGGGCCGCAGGACGGCTCCGGCACCAGGAAGCATCGCGACAAGCTGTTCCAGCTCGACTGGGTGACGCTGCCCCAGAACGGCGCGGCCGAGCCGGGCTACGAGATCGTCTCCAGCCTGGCGGCGCTGGCCGGCGTCGCGACGGTTCCCGAGCGCGTGCTGATCGAAGCGCCCTCCGGTACCCGCCTGGCCGTCCACGACGTGCTGACGGCGCTGCAGGATTGGCTGGCCGACGACCGGTTCGCTGCGTCGCGACTGGTCGTGGTCACCCGCGGCGCCGTGCCCGCCGGCGACGCGCCCGTACAGGACGTGCATCAGGCCGCCGTGTGGGGGCTCGTGCGGGCCGCCCAGGCGGAGCAGCCCGGCAGGTTCGTGCTGCTGGACCTGGCCGACGGCGCCGACGGAACGATCGGCGAGGCTCTGGCGTCGGACGAGCCGCAGCTGGCCGTGCGCGACGGCCAGGTGCGGGTGCCGAGACTGAGCCGTGCCGTCCCCGGTGGTGAGGGGCGGCCCGCGTTCGGCGCGGGCGGGACCGTGCTGATCACGGGCGGTACGGGTGGTCTGGGCGCGCTGGTGGCCCGCCACCTGGTGACCGAGCACGAGGTCAGGCGGCTGTTGCTGGTCAGCCGGCGTGGGCCGGAGGCGCCGGGCGCGGCCGAGC
>NZ_SMKP01000397.1:0-1661 GCF_004349015.1 Nonomuraea diastatica | reverse complement strand
TCTGGTCGGAAATTAAGACCGTTCGGTAGGCGCACGTCAGTAACCCACCACTGCTCCAGCGTGGGTGATGCTCTTGAGCTGCAAGAATGTGAAGTGTTGATCCCCCAGCGGGGTGCCGGGGATGAGCGAGCCGAGGTTAAGTGGTGAGGTCGTCGATCGGGGTGAGGGTGACCTTCATACCGGGATTGAGACGTTGCAGTTCCCGGATCTTGCTCCGGGTACGTTTTTCCGGATTGAGCGTGTCGTAGTGCTCGGCGCCCAGGTCGTGGAAGCGGAGCGTGGGATCGGCGATCAGCCGGTAGGCGATCTCCAGGATGGTGCGGGAGATCGCGACCAGGGCCTTCTGTTTGCCGCGGCGGCGTCGGATCCGCTGATAGCGCTCGCCTAGGAAGGTGCCCTTGCTCTTGGCCGCGGCCATCGCGGCGGTGCCCAGCGCGCCGCGTAACCAGCGGTTGCCCTTGCCGGTCGGGCCGGTCCGCGAGACGCGGCCGGACTGGTGGGTGAGGGGGACCAGCTTGGCCCAGGCGGCGGCGTGCCCGGCGGTCGGGAACTGGGCGGTCACGTCGGTGCCGAGTTCGGCAATGATGACCTGAGCGCACGACAGGCCGACTCCGGTGATCTCATCGAGGCGTCCGGCCAGATCCGGTAGCAGCACGGCGGCGTCGGGACAGGTGGGGGCGTGCTCGCCGCCGACCAGAGCGCACCTGCCGCACACCGGGGCCGCGCCGGGCAGCGCGGCGACCATCGCGGCGATCTTCTCGTCCAGTTCGGCGACCTTGGCCTCCAGCAGATCGATCACCTGCAGCAGCATCCCGATCTCGACGGCGTGCACCGGGCGGAAGCGGCCGGTCAGTGCCGCGCGCAACTCGGCTTTGCCCGCCCGGACCCGCGGGTGGGCCAGATCGGCCAGCCGGGCCGGGTCGCTCTGCCCGGCCACCAACGCGTCCAGAATGCGCCGCCCGCTGACTCCGGACATGTCCGACAGCACGGAGGAGATCTTCAGCAAGGCGTCTTCGAGGATCTTCTCGATCCGATTCTGGTGCCGGGCGGCGTCTTGACCGAGCTTGGCCCGCAGTCGGGTGAGCTGCCGCAGATCACGGATCGGCGCGGCGGGAACGAACGACGGGCGCAGCATGCCCCGCTCGTTCAGCTTGCACAGCCACACCGCATCCAGCTTGTCGGTTTTGGGCCGCCCGGGGACGTTCTTGACGTCGCGGGCGTTGACCAGCCACACCGTCAACCCGGCCGCTTCGAGCAGGTAGAACCATATCCGCCAGTAATCGCTGGTGCTTTCGACGACCACCCGCTGCACGCCGTGACAGCGCAGATGATCAGCCAACGCCAGGATGTCGTCGTAGCGGGCAAGCACCTCCCACACCTTCTGGACCTTGCGCCCAGCCCGGGACTCGTGCGGCAGCCGGGTACAGACCATCCCGCTGTCCTTGGCCACGTCGATCGCCGCCACCCGGGCCAGCGTCTCCTCCGGCTCGTCTTCCTGCCCGGCCTTGGCCATCGCCGCGGGCCCTCGTGCTCGTGCCACCACGTCTTCCTCAAACGATCAGGGGTTCGATACGGTTGAGGCCAGCCGGAGGGCGGCACAGGGACCGACGAATCTGGTCGGCGTACTCGTAGTGACAGGACGTAACCCCTCGACCGCCCCC
>NZ_SMKP01000396.1:0-1668 GCF_004349015.1 Nonomuraea diastatica | reverse complement strand
CGCACCAGAGCGGCAAAAGGGGGACGCCGCAGGGACAAACCGGGGCGATCCGGTTCTGGCCGCGCTGGCCGCCCGGCTGGCGGAGGTGGTCAGACCGGCGAGTGCTCAGGCCGTTCCCGGGGTGGGTTCACCACCAAGATCCACCTGTCGGCGGACGGCCGCTGCCGGATGTTGTCGCTGGTCTTGACCCCGGGCCAGTACGGCGACAGCCCGCAGTTCCGGCGCGTGCTGGAGGCTATCCGGATACCCCGGCTGGGGCCGGGACGCCCCCGCACCCGGCCCGACAGCCTGGCCGCGGACAAGGCGTACTCCTCCCGCGCCAACCGCGCCCAGCTGCGCCGCCGCAAGATCCGCCACACCATCCCCGGACCCCGCGACCAACGCGCCCACCACCGCCGGCGCGGCTCGGCCGGAGGACGACCCACCGGCTTCGACACCGAACACTACAAGGCGCGCAACGTCGTCGAACGGGCGATCAACCGGCCGAAGAACGTCCGGGCGGTGGCCACGCGCTATGACAAACGCGCGCCTACATCTTCCTCGGCACCGTCACCCTGGCCGCTCTGATCATGTGGCTCGAACCTGATCCAAGAAACAGCTTTTAGCTGGCCTGGATCGGCGTTCATCCCAATCACGGCACCTCCGCGAGACGCTGCGCCTGTGGTGCGGGGAGGTGTGAGGCTGATGGCTCCGGGCATGGCCGGCCGTGCCCGGAGCCGTGGCGTTACCACAGACGTTGACGAACAACAGGTATATGCCGATCACCTCCTTCCTCGGTGAGCCGCCCGGGAGTGAACCGCCGGCTCAGGCCGTGAGCCCGCCGTCGGCCACGATCCGCTGGCCGGTGATCCAGCGAGCCTGATCGGAGGCCAGGAAGGCGACGACGTCGGCGATGTCCTCGGGCTCGCCGATCCGGCCGAAGGGGGTCCGGTTGACGGAGGGGGTCAGCTGGTCGATGATGGCCCGCGCCGAGTCGGTGTCGACCGGCCCCGGCAGCACGCTGTTGACCGTGATGCCGCGCGCGGCCACCTCCCGGGCGAGCACCCGCACCAGCTGCTCCCCGGCGGCCTTGCTCGCCGAATACAGGGACGAGCCGGGATTGCTCACCCGGGTGATCGCGGTGGAGACGTACACGATCCTGCCGCCGTCGCGCAGGCGCGTGGCCGCCTCGCGGAAGGCGACGAACGCGGCCAGCGAGTTGGTCGCGAAGTTCTGCGCGTAATCCTCGTCGGTGGCCAGCGCGAGCGGCCCGAGCGTGGCACCGAAGGCGTTGTGCACGAACACGTCCAGACCGCCGAAAGCGCCCTCGGCCGTGTCGAAGAGCGCCCGCAGTTGCTCGGGGTCGGCCACATCCGCCCGGATCACCGCGGCCTGGCCCCCCAGGTTCTCCACGGCGGCGGCGACCTGTTTGGCCGCCTGAACATCGCTGCGGTAGTTGACGACGACGTTCGCTCCGTCGGCGGCCAGGCGCAGGGCGATCGCCCGGCCGATGCCTCTCCCGCCTCCGGTAATCAGGGCGACCCGCATGAGGAGACTCCTTTCACTTGAGCAGTTCGATGACGGATGCCATGGGCCGGCGCGGGCCGAGCGCGGTCCGCGCGAAGGCGGCGCGCTCGGCGACCACGGACGCGCCGTCGAAGGCCGCCGATGAGCAGGGCGGGCGGGGTT
>NZ_SMKP01000040.1:0-61379 GCF_004349015.1 Nonomuraea diastatica | reverse complement strand
GGCAGGTCGAGGACCCGCTTACCGGTGGCGTGCCTGACGGCGTTCGCGACCGCGGCGGCGACCCCGGTGATGCCCACCTCCCCGATCCCGAGCAGCCCCAGGGGCATCGTCGGGTCGGGCACGTCCAGCCAGCGCACGTCGATGCGGGGGATGTCGGCGTGCGCAGGGACGTGGTATTCGGACAGGCCCGGGTTCATGATGCGGCCGGTGCGCGGGTCCACCTGGGTCGCCTCCGACAGCGCCATGCCGATGCCCATCACGATGCCGCCGCGCAGCTGCGCCGCCGCCGTCTTCGCGTTGATCACCCGGCCGACGTCGAACATTCCCAGCCAGCGCGACACGCGTACCTCGCCGGTGTCCCGGTCGACCCGCACCTCGCAGAAGTGGGCGCCGCTCGCGGCCTTCACCCAGCGCCTGCGCTCGTTCAGGGTCTTCGCCAGGAACTTGAGCATGCCCGTCCTCCCACCCGCCTCCAGGTGGTCGCGCCCCGCGCGGGCCAGGATCGCCGCGTACGTCTCGCCGCGCCCGCCGTGGTAGAGACCGCCGTCCCGGGCCTCCAGGTCGTCCAGCCTGCGCCCGCGCAACGGCGAGTCAGGCGCCCGCCGCGCCAGCGCGAGCGCCGACTCCTTGAGCTTGCGGCACGCCTCCAGCACCCCGGCGGCGGCGCTGGCCGTCTGCACCGACCCGCCCGCGCCCGGCCCCGTGGGCAGCTCGGAATCACCGATCTCCACGCGCACGACCTCCAGCGGCACACCCAGCTCGTCCGCGGCGATCTGGGCCTGCACGGTGGCCACGCCGACCCCGATCTCCTGCAGACCGCACCGCACCACGACCCCGCCGTCGGCGGCCAGCCGCACGGTGACGTCGGCCGGCAACATCAACGACGGGTGGTACGCCGTGGCGACCCCCATGCCGACCAGCCAGCGCCCGTCCCGCATGGAGCCGGGCCTGGGATCGCGCTCGCGCCACCCGAAGCGCTCCGCCCCCACCTCGTACGCCTCGCGCAACATCCGGTGCGTGAACCGTTTGCCGTCCATCGGGTTGCGCGCGGGCTCGTTGCGCATGCGCAGCTCGATCGGGTCGATGCCCAGCTCGCAGGCCAGCTCGTCCATGGCCGACTCCAGGGCGAAGGAGCCGACGGAGTCGCCGGGGGCGCGCATGGCCGTGTTGGCGAGCAGGTCGAGCTGGACGAGGCGCTGCCGCAGGTGGATGGTGGCGGCGTCGTAGAGGTGCCGGGAGGGCGAGACCACGCCCTCGGGCATGCCGCCGATCCGGCCCTTCATGGTCACGCTGGTGTGGATCAGCGCGGTCAGGTCGCCGTCGTTGTCGGCGCCCAGCGCGACCCGCTGCACGGTGGGGGTCCGGCCGCCGACCGTGCGGTAGACGCCCTCCCTGGTGAGGGCCAGCCGTACGGGCCGGGCGGTCTCGCGGGCGGCCAGCACGGTGAGCAGCGTGCCCGCCCAGATTGGGCCCTTGCCGCCGAACCCGCCGCCCACGTAGGGGGACAGCACCCTGATCGCGCGCTCGGGGATGCCGAATCTCAGCGCCAGGTGCGCGCGCAGCCAGGCGATGGTCTGTGTGCTCTCGTGCACGGTCAGGTGGTCGCCGTCCCACACGGCGATCGTGGCGTGCGGCTCGATCGCGTTGTGGTGCTCCGGCGGCGTGGTGAAGCGCAGGTCCACCGACACCGGCGCGGCGGCGAGCGCGGCCACCGCGTCGCCCTTGTCGCCGGCGGCCGGCTGGAGCACGTTGCCCTTCTGCTGGACCGCGTTCGGCTCCTCGGCCGCGAAGTCCACCACGGCGGGCAACTCGCGGTACGCGACCCGCACCAGGGAGGCCGCGTGCGTGGCGGTCTCGGGCGTCTCGGCCACCACGACCGCCACCGGCTGGCCGTTCCAGTGCACCTCGTCCGTGGCGAGGTAGTTGACCGTCGTGCCGGAGGCCAGCGAGCTGGGGTTCATCAGGCTGGACTTCGGTGCCGGCTTCATGGCCGGGGCGTTCTCGTGGGTGAGCACCTCGATGACGCCGGGCACGGCCCGCGCGGCCTCGGTGTCGACGGCCTCGATGCGGCCCCGGGCGACCGTGGCGTGGACGAGCGCGGCATGGGCCATCCCCGGGTAGCGGTGCTCGGCCGCGTAGCGGGCCTCGCCGGTGGTCTTGGCCCGGCCGTCGACCCGGTCGACCGGGCGTCCGACGTGCTTGACGGCGGCCTGCCGCTGCTCGGTCTCGGCGTATTTCGTGGTCATGCCGTGCCCTCTCCGGTGTTCAGCTCGCGCAGCGTGGCCACGATCGTGGCGCGCGCCAGGTGGACCTTGAACGCGTTGCCCGGCCGGACGTCTGCCCCGGCGAGTTCGGCCTCGGCCGCGCGGGTGAAGGGCTCCTCGCCGGCCGGCCCGCCGAGCAGGATCCGCTCCGCCTCGCGCGCCCGCCATGGCTTGGCCGCGAGGCCGCCGAGCGCCAGCCGCGCCGCCGTCACGGCGCCGTCCCGCACCTCCAGCGCCGCCGCCACGGAGACCAGGGCGAACGCGTACGACGCCCGGTCGCGCACCTTGCGGTAACGGGAGCGGGCCGCGAACGGGACGGGCGGCAGCTCCACCGCCGTGACCAGCTCGTCGGGGGCCAGCTCCGTCTCGATCTCCGGTGTGTCGCCGGGCAACCGGTGGAAGCCCGTCATGGGGATGCGCCGCGTCCCGCGTACGCTCTCCACCTCGACCACGGCGTCGAGCGCGGCCAGCGCCACGCACATGTCGGAGGGGTGCGAGGCAATGCAGCTGCCGCTGACACCGAGGACGGCGTGCGACCGGTTGAACCCGCCGAGCGCGTCGCAGCCGCCGCCCGGCTCGCGCTTGTTGCAGGCGGCGGCGTGGTCGTAGAAGTAGGGGCAGCGGGTGCGCTGGAGCAGGTTGCCGCCGACGGTCGCCATGTTGCGGAGCTGGGCCGAGGCCCCGGCGAGGAGCGCCTGCGACAACACCGGGAAGCGGGCGCGCACCCGCTCGTCGGCCGCGAGCGTGCTGTTGCGCACCAGCGCGCCGATCCGCAGCCCGCCGCCGGGAAGCTCGTCGACCGTGTCGAGGGGCAGGCCGGTGACGTCGACGACCGTGTCGGGCCGCTCGACGCCCTCGCGCATGAGGTCGACCAGGTTGGTGCCGCCGCCGATGAACTTCGCGCCGGGCTCGTCGGAGACGGCGCGGACGGCGCCGGCGACGTCGGCGGGCTTGACGTAAGCGAACGGCTTCACCGTACCTCCTGCCCCGCGACGTCCTTGATGGCGTCGACGATGCCGTTGTAGGCGCCGCAGCGGCACAGGTTGCCGCTCATGCGCTCCCTGATCTCCGCCTCGCTGAGCTCTCCTGGCCGCTCCATCACGGCGCTGGGCATGCCCGCGCGGTGTTCGGCCAGCATGGCGACCGCCGAGCAGATCTGGCCGGGTGTGCAGTAGCCGCACTGGAGCCCGTCGTGCCGGATGAACGCCGCCTGCAACGGGTGCAGGTCATCGCCGGACGCGAGGCCCTCGATCGTGGTGATCTCCTTGCCGTCGTACTGGACGGCAAGGGCCAGGCAGGCGTTGATGCGCACGCCGTCGGCGAGCACCGTGCAGGCACCGCAGGCGCCCTGATCGCAGCCCTTCTTGGGGCCGGTGACGCCGAGCCGGTCCCGCAGGGCGTCGAGCAGGCTGACCCACGGCTCGATGTCGAGGGACTCGGCGGCGCCGTTCACCCGCATCCGTATCTCGGTCACGCGCTTCCTTCCGTCGGAACCGTTGCTCCGGCGACGCTAACAGAACGATGTTTCCTTAACAAGAGAACAGCGTTCTTTTAGATGGGCGTCGTATGCTGGGCGACGATGACGCGGACCTTCCTGCGGGCCAGGCGGCCTGAGCACAAGCAGCAGCGGCGCGAGGCGATCCTTTCCGCCGCGCGCGAGCTCGCCGCCGCGTCCGGCGTGCGCAACGTCAGCCTGGGGGCGGTCGCGGAGGCGGTCGGGCTGGCGAAGTCCAACGTCGTGCGCTATTTCGGCACCCGGGAGGAGATCTACCTCGTCCTCGCCTCCGAGGAGTGGCAGCGGTGGGCGGACGCGGTCACCGACCGGCTGCGCACGGCCCGCGACACGGCCGGCGCGGTGGCGGCGCTGGCGGACACGATCATCGATCAGCCGCTCTTCTGCGACCTGCTCAGTCATTTGAGCACCAGCCTGGAGCACAACGTGTCGGTCTCGGCGGCCCGCGAGTTCAAGGTCACGGCGCTGCGCACGGTCGCCGGCCTGGGTGCGCAGGTCGGCCGCGCCACGGGGCTGACGGACACCGAGGGAGCGGAGCTCGTCTCGGCCGCCGCGGGGCTGGCCGGCATGCTCTATCCCGCCGCCAACCCGCCCCCCACCTTGGCCGAGGTCTACGCCCAGGATCCCGAGCTCGCCGCGCACTGCCCCCAGCTGCGGCCCAGCCTCGTCCGCGCCCTCATGGCACTGGCCGCCGGGCTGCCCACGCTCAGATGAAAGTTTCACCCCGGGACCGCCGGCACGCGCCGGGCCAGGCGAGGCGTCTTCCCATGTAGGGCGCTTCCCCGGGGCTCGGGTGTGCCTGCCGCCTCCCGGCCGTCGCTGTACACGGGGGCCGAATCCGCAGACCATGCCGGTTACATAACCGGTTAATCCCAGCGGAAAGGCACCCTTATGACCAACCGGCTCGGGCTCGTGGCCGCGGCGTTCCTGTCGCTCCTCGTCTCGATGATCGTCGCCCCCGCTCCCGCGCACGCCGCGGCCGGGCTCCGGGTCAGCGGCACCAGGATCGTGGAGGCCAACGGGAACCCGTTCGTCATGCGCGGCGTCAGCCACGCGCACACCTGGTTCACCAGCCAGACCAGCTCCTTCGCCGGCATCAAGTCGCTGCGGGCCAACACGGTCCGCGTGGTGCTGAGCGGCGGCAGATGGACCCCCAACGACGCATCCGACGTGGCCAACGTCGTCTCCCTCTGCAGACAGAACCGGTTAATATGCGTGCTCGAAAACCACGACACGACCGGATACGGCGAGCAGAGCGGCGCGTACACGCTCAGCCAGGCCGTCGACTACTGGAGCAGCGTCAGGAGCGCGCTCACCGGCACTGAAGACTTCATCATCATCAACATCGGCAACGAGCCCTACGGCAACAACGGCGTCTCCGCCTGGACCAGCGCGACCACCAACGCGATCACCCGGATGCGCGGCCTCGGCTTCGACCACCTGCTCATGGTGGACGCGCCCAACTGGGGCCAGGACTGGCAGTTCACCATGCGCGACAACGCCAGGACCGTCGCCGCCGCCGACCCCCAGGAAAACACGGTCTTCTCCATCCACATGTACGGCGTCTTCGACACGGCCTCCGAGATCACCGCCTACCTCGGCGCCTTCCAGTCGGCCGGCCTGCCGCTGGTGATCGGCGAGTTCGGACACGACCACTCCGACGGCAACCCGGACGAGAACACGATCATGTCCGAGGCCCAGTCGCGCGGCATCGGCTACATCGGCTGGTCGTGGAGCGGCAACGGCGGCGGCGTCGAATACCTCGACATGGTGAACAACTTCAACGCCTCCAGCCTGACCTCCTGGGGCGAGCGCATCTTCCACGGCGCCAACGGCATCGGGCAGACCTCACGTGAGGCGACGTTCTTCGGCGGCGGCACCGGTGACGACACCACCGCGCCGACCACCCCCGGCACCCCGTCGGCCACGAACGTGACCGCGAGCGGCGCGACCCTCAACTGGACGGCCGCCACCGACTCCGGCGGCTCCGGCCTGGCCGGCTACAACGTCTACCGTGAGCAGGGCGGCACCGACGCCCTGCTCGGCCAGACCGCCACCAACGCGATCACACTGACCGGGCTCAGCGCCGCGACGGAATACGAGGTGTACGTGCGCTCCCGCGACGGCGCGGGCAACCTGTCCGGCAACTCCCCCACGACCACGTTCACCACGTCGTCCGGCGGCGGCCCCGGCGGCGGCTGCACGGCCACCGGCACGGTGCAGAGCCAGTGGGGCGGCGGCTACGTCACGCAGGTCGCCGTCACCAACGGCGGCTCCTCCGCCATCAGCGGCTGGACGGTCACCTTCACACTGCCCAGCGGGCACACCGTCACCGGCTCGTGGAACGCCACGCTGAGCGTCACCGGCCAGACCGTCACGGCGCGGAACGCGGGCTACAACGGCAGCCTGGCCGCCGGCGGCTCCACCAGCTTCGGATTCCAGGCCGGCCGTCCCGGCAACGACACGACCACGGCGGGCTCCTACACCTGCACCGCCTCCTGATCACCTCCTGGCCTCCGGCTGTGCCCCCGCCGCGTTTCCTGCACGGCGGGGCACGGCCATAATGAACCGTTCAACGTTGCAAAAATAATTGAAGTGTCGCAATGTATCACCGTTGTATCGGGGATCGCTAACATGCCGAATCCGCCCCGCGCGTACATCGGGTTTCGCGTTCGATTCTTATGGGCACCTCTCACACGCAAGAGATACTTCCATGGATGCTGCGCTCGCCGATATCACTGATGGTTTGTGGACATATTTGCTCATTCCCGTGGTCGTACTCCTGGGACTTTTCTTCACCATCCAGTCCAAGGGTGTGCAGTTCCGCATGTTCCCGGAGATGTTCCGGGCGGTGGTGCGGAAGTCGGCGCCGGACCGGGAGGGCGGAAAGGCGGTGTCGTCCTTCGGCGCCTTCACCATCTCCGCAGCGGCCCGGGTCGGCACCGGCAACGTGGCGGGAGTGACCGCCGCGATCACTCAGCTCCAGGGCGATCTCCGGGCGGTGCCGCGCAAGGGCCGACTCCGCCTGCCGTGTCAGCTCGGTGAAGGTCAGCATGTCCAGCTCGTGCGGGCTGACACGGAGCCGGTAGCCGACCGAGTCACCGATGATCCTGTCGATGCCGCCCAGCGTGGTGCGAAGGGAGCTGGCGTAGGTGCGAATGTTGGCGATCGCAGAGCGTGGTGGCCGGCCCCGCCAGAGGATGTCCACCACGGTGTCCAGCGGCGTCACCCGGTTGGGGTTGAGCAGCAGGGTGGCGAGGAACTGCCGTGGCTTTTCCGCGGCCAGCCGGACGACCTGTCCACCTGCCCGCACCGTCAGCGGCCCGAGGCGGCCGAAACGCAATCCATCATCTGACATAAGGGAGAGACTACATAAAACTTGACAATCCCCATGTTCACGGGTCAGTTCTCTACGTCAGGTGCATCTCCAAGGTCAGATCGGTAGCCAGACACGCATGGTCGCGGGGCCGCGGTTGCCCCACCGGTGGTAGGGCACAAGCCGCAGCGTGACATCCGGGCCGCCCGCCCGCCCGCCGGCGACCGGCATGTAGGGCCAGCCGCCGTCGCCTCCTGAGCCGGGCGCCGCCGCCACCTCCAGCTCGACCACGCCGTCCCCCTCGTACTCCACGGGCGGCTCGACCCGCGCGGTCAGGTCGCCGAGCGGCGGCTCGTCGGCCACCGACTCCGCGCAGTAGACCAGCGGCCCCCGCTCGACCGCGGCGCTCCCCCGCAGCGCGTCGATCCGCCGGTCGGGAAAGGTCCACCGGGGCGCCATCGGCAACTCCAGCCGGATCTCGTCGCCGGCCCGCCACGGCCCCTCCACGAAGACGTAGCCGGGCGGCGCCGGCCTGGTCAGAGGGCCGTCGGGCAGCGGCGCCTCAGGAGACGACGCAGGGGACGACGCGGGCACGTGCACGATCGTCGCGTCCGAGGCCCAGGCCGGCACGCGCAACGTGATGCCTCCTGGACCGCCCTCCAGCACCCGCACACGCACCGAGCCGCTCCACGGGTAGCCGGTCTCGACCCTGACCGCCAGCCGCCCGTGCCGGATCTCCGACGGCGTGAGGTGGTGGATCTGGATCCCGTCGGCCGCGGAGGTCGCGACGTAGGCGGGCAACGACGCCATCGTGCGGGCGATGTTGTTCGGGCAGCAGGACACGTCGAACCACGGCGAGCGCAGCCCGCCCTCGGGGGCGTGGTTGACGCCCTCCAGCGGCACCGCCGGCACCCGCACCTGCAGGGGGTTGGCGTAGAAGAACGACCGGCCGTCCAGGGCGACCCCTGTGGCCAGCATGTTGTACAGGGTGCGCTCGGCCAGGTGGGCGTACCGGGCGTCGCCGGTGGCCAGCAGGAGCCGGTGCGACAACATGATGGAGGCGATGCCCGCGCACGTCTCGTTGTAGGCCCGGTCCGGCGGCAGCTCGTAGTCCTCGCCGAACGACTCGTCGGCGTGCCGCGACCCCATCCCGCCGGTCAGGTGGGTGCGCCGCGCGACCGTGCGCTCCCACTGCGCCTCGACCGCCTTCAGCAGCTCCTCGTCGCCGGTCTCGACGGCCACGTCCACCACGCCCGAAGCCAGGTAGAGCGCGCGGACCGCATGGCCGCGGAACACCCGCGCCTGCCGGACGGGCAGGTCGTCCTGGTAGTAGCCGCGGCCGAAGGGGATGTCGGCCAGCGCGGGCCGGCCGCGCCGGTCGACGAAGCGGCGGGCCATCTCCAGGTAACGCTCGGTCCCGGTCACGCGGTAGAGCTCGACGAGGGCCATCTCGATCACGGGGTGCCCGCACGTCTCCGTGCCCTCCATGAAGCGGCGGCACACGTGGTCAGCGGCCCTGACGGCGACCTGCGTGAGCAGGTCCTCGCCGTGCGTGCGCAGCCGGGCGACCCCGGCCTGGATGAGGTGGCCGTAGCAGTAGAGCTCGTGGCCCCACTCGAAGTCGGTGTAGCGGCTGCCGGACCAGCGGGTGTTGAGGTAGCCGTCGCCCTCCTGGGCCTGGGCCACGGTCTCCGCCAGCGCCGGCAGCCCCGGATGGTCCGCCCAGGCCATGGCCTCCAGCAGCTTGTAGATCTCCGAGTCGCTGAACTCCCTGCCCCTGCGGGGGCGCTCGCCGCGGAAGTTGGCGATCCAGCCTTCGCGTTCCTCCCATTCCTGGCAGTGGGCGATGGTGACCTCGCGGTTCAGCGCGACCCGGTCGCCCCAGAAACCGGGCGACAGCCGTACCGCCTCGAGGCCGAGCGGGGAGAGGACGCCCGATGAGGGCACGACGGGGTCAGCCACGCAGAGCTCCTGACATGAATCCGCGCACGTAGTGGCGCTGCAGCACGATGAAGAGGATGAGACAGGGAATGGCCATGACCATGACGCCCGACTGGAGCATGCCGTAGTCGATCGCGCCCATCGTCTGCGACGTCATGCTGACCACGGCCACCGGCAGGGTGAACGACGCGCCGTCGTTGAGCAGGATGAGCGGGGCGAAGAAGTCGTTCCACGAGGCGAGGAACGCGAACAGGCCCACCGTGATCAGCGCGGGCCGCACGGCGTGCAGCAGGATCCTGGAGAAGGCCATGAACGTGCCGCAGCCGTCCACCAGCGCGGCCTCCTCCAGCTCGCGCGGCACCGCCTCGAACGCGTTGCGCATCATGAACAACGCGAACGGCAGCTGGAACATCACGAACACGAGCGAGAGCCCGACCAGGGAGTTCTGCAGGCCGAGGTAGCCGAGCAGGACATAGAGCGGGATCAGGATCGTCGCGTACGGCACCATGAGGATCGCCAGCGTGGCCAGGAACAACAGGTTCTTGCCCGGGAAGTCGAAGCGGGCGAAACCGTAGCCGCCGAGCGCCGAGACGGCCAGCGTGCCCGCCACCGTCATGAACGACACCAGCGCGCTGTTGGCCGCGTACGTGCCGACGCCCTCGCCGAAGACCGCCATCTCCAGGTAGTTGGACGGCTCCTCCAGCGACGCGTACCCGCTCCACGCCAGCGGGAACAGGAACAGCACCGCCAGGGCGGACAGCGTGAGATACCGGCTCACCGAAGCCTCCGCATCATCAGCGTGTTGAGCCCGACGAGGGCCACGAGCAGCACGACCGACATCGCCGCCGCGCCGCCGAGGTCGAAGCGGAAGAACGCGGCCCGGTAGATGACCATGACCATGGAGACCGTGCTGTTGTCGGGTCCGCCGTTGGTGAAGACGAAGAACTGGTCGAAGGCCAGCAGCGAGCCCGTGACGCTGAGGATCAGCATGAGCGCCAGCGTGGGGCGCAGCAGCGGCAGCGTGATCTTGGTGAAGATCTGCCGGCGGCCGGCGCCGTCGCTCCTGGCGGCCTCGTAGACCTCGACGGGGATCGCCTGCAGGCCGGTCAGCAGGATGAGCATGTTGAACCCGGCGAAGCGCCAGAGCACCAGCGCGATCGTGGAGAACAGCGCCATGTCGGGCGTGCCGATCCACTTGACCGGCTCGCTGGTGATGCCCAGCGCCTGCAGCATGGGGTCGATGGGGCCGAAGTCGTTGTTCAGCATGCCGTAGAACAGCAGCCCGGCGGCGGCGAAGCCGACGGCCCCCGGCAGGAAGAACGCGGTCCTGAAGAAGCCGATGCCCGGCCCGCGCTCCTGCACGAGCAGGGCGAGTCCGAGCGCGACGGCCGACAGCAGGACCGTGGTGATCGCGGTGTACTTGAGCGTGAAGGACACCGCGTCGACGAAGAGCGCGTTGTCAGCGATCCTGAGGTAGTTGCCGGGGGCGTTGAACCGGGCCGGGCCGAGCAGCGGCCAGCGGTTCAGCGACATCCAGACGACCAGCACCAGGGGTGCGAGGAACAGCACGCCCACGATGACGGCGGTCGGGGCCGCGTACAACCAGCCCTGGGCCTTCCTGCTCCGCCACCGGGCGGGCGGCGCGCCGTGGGCCGGCCGCCGCCCGGATCGTGTGCCGGATCTCATGCTCGTCACCGTCATTGTTGCAGCGACTTCGTGATCTCGGCGTTGAGCTGGGGGATCTTCGACGCGTCGCCGAACACGGCCTCGCGGGCCAGCCGCAACCACGGCCCCTGCGGGTCGTTGAAGGTCTGGCCGAAGCGCAGCGCGTACGGCGTCTGCCCCCTGGCGACCAGCGAGTTGATCAGCTCCACATGCGGGTCCTCGGCGGAGTACGTGTTTCCGGCCAGATCGGTGCGCGCGACCACGTCCTTGTTCTTGGCCATGATCTCGACCTGCGCCTCGTCGGAGACCGTCCAGGACAGGAACTCCCAGGCCGCGTCCGCGTGCTCGGAGGTGGCGGAGACGCCGATGGAGTCGCCGCCGACGAACGTCGACTCGCCGCCGTCGGGCCCGGCGATCGCGGTGACGCCGATCTTCATGTCCTCGGGCATCAGGCCGAGCATGGTCGAGGGCATCGGCATCACGCCGATCTCGCCCTTGGGGAAGAAGCCGGTCCAGGTCGGCCCCTGCTCCTCCTTGGTCGTCGGGCCCGTGACCTTGTTCTCGTACAGCTCGCGGTAGATCTTGAAGACCTCGGTCATGGCCGGCTGATCGTTGAGCGAGGTGGTGCCCTCGGGGTTCATGACCTGCCCGCCGGCCGCCCACACCGACGGCCAGAACGTGAACACGTAGCAGCCGCCGCAGTTGCCGCCGAAGAAGGTGCCGTGCACCTCGCCGTACTTGCCGAGCTTGTCCTGGATGGTGGTGGCGTGCTCGGCGAACTCCTTCAGGGTCGTGGGCCCCTTCTCCGGGTCGAGCCCGGCCTTGGTGTAGAGGTCCTTGTTCCAGAACCAGACCGACAGGTCGAGCGTGTGCGGGAGGGTGTACTGCCGGCCGTCGAGGGTGCCGAGCTTCATGTGTGAGGGCGCGAGCGCGTCCTTGTACGGCAGGGCCGCGATCCTGTCGGTGACGTCCATGAACAGGCCCTGGGAGGTGTAGTTCGGGACGAAGATGACGTCGGCCGCGAAAACGTCGGGGAGCTGCTTGGCGCCTGCCGCGGCGGCGATGCGCGGCTGGTAGTTGTCGGTCGGTATGACGGTGAGCTTGACCTGGTTCTTGTGACTGCTGTTGTAAGCCTTCACCAGGCGCTCGCTCTGCGCCTGGGTGGCCGCGCGGGTCCACATGGTGATCGTCACGGGACCGTCCGCCGGTTGCGAGCCGCCGCCGCTGCCGCAGGCCGCTGCTGTGAGCGTTAACACACCGAGGAGTGAGATCCCGGCCAGCCTTCGTCTCATGATGGGCTCCTGAGCTTAAAGGTTTTCGGAAACGTAGAAGAAACATGACCCCATGTCAATGGGTGTTAGGGTGCTACGCAGTTCACAGGTGACGAAAAGGGTTTCGAGACATGGCGAGCAAGCGGGCGACCATCAACGATGTGGCCTCGCTGGCGGGGGTTTCGATCGCCACGGCGTCCAAGGCGCTCAACGGGCGCCAGGATGTGCGGGCGGCGACGCGCGAGCGGGTGCTCGCCGCCGCGGCGGAGCTCTCCTTCCAGCCGAACGCCCTGGCCAGAGGGCTGCTGTCCGGGCAGACCCGCACGGTGGGGCTGCTGACGTCCGACAGCGCCGGACGGTTCGGCATCCCGGTGCTGCTCGGCGCGGAGGACGCGTTCGGGGCCGGCGAGATGGCCGTGCTGCTGTGCGACGCGCGCGGCGACGCGATCAGGGAGCAGCACCACGTGCGCGCGCTGTTGTCACGCCGGGTCGACGGGCTGATCGTGGTGGGCGAGAGCACCGACCCGCGCCCCTCGGTGAGCAAGGACCTGCCGATCCCCGTCGTGTACGCCTACGGCTCGTCGGACGACCCCGCCGACGTGTCGTTCGTGCCCGACGACGTGGGGGCGGCCACGATGGCCGTCAACCACCTGCTGGCGCTGGGCCGCCGCCGCATCGCGCACGTCACGGGCCCCGCGCACTACAAGGCGGCCCGCGACCGCGAGGAGGGGCTGCGCCTGGCGCTCGCGGAGGCCGGCCTGGAGCAGGCCGGGCAGACGTTGTCCGGAGCGTGGTCGCAGCGGTGGGGGCGGCACGCCGCCGAGATGTTGCTGATGGCCGAGCCGGAGATCGACGCGGTGTTCTGCGGCAGCGACCAGATCGCGGCCGGCTTCGTGGAGACCGCCCGCGAGCGCGGGCGGCGGGTGCCCGACGACATCGCGGTGGTGGGCTACGACAACTGGGAGGTGCTGTCCACGGAGACCCGGCCGGCGCTGACGACGGTCGACATGAACCTTGAGCTGCTCGGGCGGACGGCGGCGCAACACCTGTTCGCGGCGATCGACGGCAAGGCCACGCCCGGGGTGCACAAAATGCCCTGCCAGCTCGTGATCAGAGACTCCACCTCCCCACCCGGCGTCTCCTGAGCTCTGCGCGTGACCGGTAACCTTGGACACCTGCGGACGTTCCTGGCTTAAACGGTTAACGCCTCCCCCCGATGGGAACGGACCAGTTGGGTGCCGGGGGCCTACAGTGGAGAGGGTTATCCGGTTCAGGAGAGGACATCCGTGAAGCGACCGACGATCGCCGACATCGCCAGCCGGGCGGGAGTGTCCAAGGTGGCGGTCTCCTACGCGCTCAACGGGCAGCCCGGGGTGTCGGAGGCGACGCGGGCCAGGATCGTCGCCATCGCCGACGAGATCGGCTGGCGGCCCAACAGCGCGGCACGGGCGCTCAACGGCGCCAGGGCCAACTGCGTCGGTCTCGCGCTCTGCAGGCCCGCCCGCATCCTGGGCGTCGAACCGTTCTTCATGGAGCTGATCTCCGGCATCGAGGGTGTGCTCGCCGACCGCTCCTACGCGCTGCTGCTCCAGGTCGTCACCAGCCACCAGCAGGAAAGCGAGGTCTACCGGCACTGGTGGGGCGAGAGCCGCATCGACGGCGCGTTCCTCGTCGACCTGCGCTATGCCGACACCCGCGTGGCCGAGCTCGAGCGGCTCGACATGCCGGTCGTGGTGATCGGCCACTCCTCGGAGTCCGGCTCGCTGTCGGCCGTCTGGTCCGACGACGGCGAGGCCGTCCGCGAGACCGTCGGCTATCTGCGGGCGCTCGGCCACCGCCGCCTCGCGCGGGTCGCCGGCCTGCCCGAGCTCGTCCACACGACCGAGCGCGACCAGGCGTTCGCGCAGGCCTGCGAGGGCGTGGCCGAGCACGTCATCGTGCACACCGACTACACCGGCGAGGAGGGCGCCAGGGCCACCAGGCGGCTGCTCAGCTCGCCCGACCGGCCGACGGCGATCGTCTACGACAACGACATCATGGCCGTGGCCGGCCTGTCGGTGGCGCAGGAGATGCGGGTGGAGGTGCCGCGCGACCTGTCCATCGTGGCCTGGGACGACTCGCCGCTGGCCCAGGTCGTCCGGCCGCCGCTGACCGCGCTCACCCGCGACATCCCCTCCTACGGCGCGCACGCCGCCCAGCGCCTGCTCGCCCTCATCTCCGGCGAGAGCGTGCCTCCCTACCAGGATCAGGCGGCCGTGCTCACGCCGCGCGGCAGCACCGGGCCCGCGCGCCCCTGATCCAGGGCGCGGACCTCGCGCTCCTGATCCGGCGCGAGGGCCCGCGCTCTCGATCATGTGCGCGGGCCCTCGTGCGCTTCCGGGCCTGCGGGGGCCCCGTGCACGCAGGTCCGCGGCGCGTGCCGCGGGCTCCGGGTGCGCGGCTGGCAGACCGCGCGTTCCCGCCGCGGCACGCGCCGTCCCCTCCTTCGCGGCACATCCCATCCCTGCAGAGCGCGGGTGGCGCTCCTGAATACGCCCATGGCCAACCGAGATGCGACCGTGACCTACCTTGACAAATTTTTTTGTCGGCTCTACGTTCAACGCATGAGCACAGTACGTTCGGCCGACGGCACCCCCATCGCCTACACCCGCGCCGGCCAGGGCCCCGCGGTCATCCTCGTGGACGGCGCGCTCAGCTTCCGCGCGCAGAGCATCAACACCGGCCTGGCCACCGCGCTGGCCGGGGACTTCACGGTCTACACCTACGACAGGCGCGGGCGGGGCGAAAGCGGCGACACCCCGCCGTACACGACGGAGCGCGAGATCGAGGACCTGGCCGCGCTCGCCGCCGAGACCGGCGGCCCGGTGCGGCTGTACGGCACATCGTCAGGGGCCGCCCTCGCACTGGCCGCCACCGACGCGGGGGTGCCCGTCGAGAAGCTGGCGCTGTACGAACCGCCTTTCATCGTCGACGACACCCGCCCCGCCATCCCCGCCGGCTACGAGCGCACGCTGGACGAGCTGGTGGCCGCCGACCGCCGCGCCGACGCGGTGCGTTACTTCATGCGCGTGGGCGTCGGGCTGCCGGGCATGGCCGTGGCCATGATGCGATTCATGCCGGCCTGGTCCACTCTCAAGTCGGTGGCGCACACGCTGCCGTACGACGTGGCGTTCGTGGCGCCGTACGAGAAGGGCGAGCCCTACCCCGAGTCGAGCTGGCCCGGGGTCAAGACGCCCACGCTCGTCATGGACGGCGCCAAGAGCCGGCCGTGGATCCGCAACGCCGCCAGGTCGCTGGCCGACCTGCTGCCCGGCGCCGAGCACCGCACGCTCGACGGCCAGACCCACATCGTCAAGCCGGCGGCGCTGGCGCCCGTGCTGACGGAGTTCTTTCACTGACCTGCTCCCCCGTCTCGTCGAGGCGGGCTTTCCCGGAGGTATGCGATGAGGTTTCGCACCACGATCGAGCTGGGCGGCAAGACCGCCACGGGCTTCGAGGTCCCGGCCGAGGTCGTCGAGAAGCTCGGCAGCGGCCGGCGGCCCGCCGTGACCGTCACCATCGGTTCCTCCTCCTACCGCAGCACGGTGGCGACGATGGGCGGGCGGTTCATGGTGCCCCTGAGCGCCGAGAACCGGCAGGGCACCGGGTTGTCCGCCGGCGACGAGGCCGAGGTGGACCTCGCGCTCGACACCGCGCTCAGGCAGGTGTCGGTGCCCGCCGACCTCGCGGAGGCACTCGGCCGCGCTCCCGAGGCCAAGGCGTTCTTCGAGAGCCTGTCGTACTCACGGCAGAGGCGTTACGTGCTCCTCATCGAGAGTGCGAAGAAGCCGGAGACCCGGCAGCGGCGCGTCGCCGGCACCGTCGCCAAGCTCGCCGACGGGGTGGCGTGACCGCACCCCCAAGGGCCGCATGACCGCTGCCCGACAGGGGCTTGAGCAGGGGCGTAACGGACGGGCTCGCGGGTAGACGGGGCTCCATGACTGAGGGTTTCGACACCGAGATGTTGTGGGAAGAGTTCCACCGGACGGTCAACATGAACTCCGAGGAGCTGCGCACATATCTGCTCGCCGACGCCTCCGACGAGGAGGGCTTCCCGCCCGACCCCGACCTGGGCATCGACGAGCTGGGCCGGGGCGTGCTGCACGTCCTGAGCAAGCGCAAGGGCGACCTGACCAGCACCGATCTCGACGTGATGCGACAGGTCGTCGACCTCGTCGAGACGATGGGTGACCGGACGGACGACGAGTCGCGGCGCGAGCTCATGTCCGTGGGTCACGATCCGTTGAGGAGATAGCACATGGTCCAGCCGCGTCCGTGGATCGAGGGATACGTACGAGCCTGGAACTCCAACGATCCCGACGACATCTCCGCGCTGTTCACCGAGGACGCCGTCTACTACACAGAGCCGTACAGCTCCCCCTGGCAAGGACGCGACGCGATCGTCTCGGGATGGCTGGCACACCAGGACAAGCCGGGCGATGCCACGTTCGAGTGGCATCCGGTGTGCGTGACGGAGGACGCGAGCGTCATCCAAGGAGTCACTACATATCCTGATAAAACGTATAGCAACCTCTGGGTCATCCGGTTCGCGCCGGACGGCCGGTGCCGGGAATTCACCGAATGGTGGATGCTGCACGATGTCAAATGATGCAATGGCCCGAGCCGCCTTCACCCGAGGAGATCCGTTGAAAGACAACCTCGACCTCGCCGCGAGCGCCCAGCAGCTGGCCGACGCCGCCCCGACGGGATCGATCGACCGCGCCGCCGCCTCGTCCGTGGCCATCACGCTCGCCACGACCCGCGACATCACCGACGCCAGGAAGACGCTGGACGGGCTCACCCCGGCAGAGGTCCGCACGGCGGCGCTCGAAATCTTCGACCGGTTGTCGGCGGGCTAGCCCGGCAGGTTCATCACCCGAGGCCGGTGGTCGAAGGGGACACCGGCCCGCGATGCTCGCTGCCCCCGTCAGGGGCCGGGCCCGGATGGGAGCCCTTCGCGTCTTTCCGCGGAGACGGGAGCTATAGTCCGCCCCATGACTGGATCACGACTCGTCGCCACAGGTCATTACCAACCAGCACAAGTGCTGACAATGAGGATTTGGCGACCATGGTGGACACCAACGACGAGTGGATCACCCAGCGGGTGGGGATCCGCACCAGGCACGTCGCCGGACCCGGCGAGAGCGTGTCCGACCTCGCCGCCCACGCCGCCGCCAAAGCCCTGGCCGGCAGCGGTCTCGACGCGTCCGACATCGACCTCGTGCTCGTCGCCACCTGTACGCAGACCGAGCGCGCCCCCAACGTCGCCTCCCGCGTCGCCGCCGCGCTCGAGGTGCCCTCCCCCGCCCTGATGGACGTCGGCGTCTCGTGCTCGGGCTTCACCCACGCCCTGGCCGTGGCCGACCACACGATCCGCGCGGGCGCCGCGACGAACGCCCTGGTCGTGGGCGCGGAGAAGATGACCGCGGTCACCGACTGGACCGACCGGACCACGTGCGTGCTGACGGGTGACGGCGCGGGCGCGGCCGTGGTCAGCGCGGCTCCCGAGGCGGAGATCGGACCGGTCGTGTGGGGGTCGATGCCGGAGCTCGGCAGGTCCGTACGTATCGAGGGCACGCCGACCCGCTTCTCCCAGGACGGCCAGAGCGTCTACCGCTGGGCCACCACCCGGCTCCCCGCGCTCGCGCGGCAGGCTTGCGAACGCGGGGGCGTGGCCCCCGAGGAACTGGCCGCCGTGGTGTTGCACCAGGCGAACCTGCGCATCATCGAGCCCATCGCCAAGAAGCTCGGCGCGGTCAACGCGATCGTCGCCCGCGACGTGGTGGAGTCGGGCAACACCTCCGCCGCGAGCGTGCCTCTGGCGCTGTCGAAGCTCCTCGAACGCGGCGAGGTCCACAGCGGGGCGCCAATGTTGTTGTTCGGTTTCGGCGGCAACCTGTCCTATGCGGGAATGGTCGTCCGCTGCCCCTGACGACACCTCGGCCTCGGTGACCCGCCGGCCGGCAGGCCCGGCTTTCCCACGGCGACGGGGCCGGTGAGGAGGCCGCCGATCCAGCACCCGCGCCCGCCGCGTTGACTTACGGGGCGGGAACGGTGCGCAGGTGGCCGACCAGTTTCTGGACCTCCCGCGCGTATCGCTCCGCGAACTCCGGCGAGGCCGGGTCGTCGTCCCAGACGGCGCGGATGAGCTGGGGGAAGGAGATGCCGGCCGCCGCCATGGAGAACAGCGCCACCAGGACGGCGCTGGGGTCGAGGTCGGCGGGGAACTCGCCCGCCTGCTGGCGCCTGCGCAGGTGCTCAAGGTCGCGGCGGACGTCGGCCACGAACGCCGGGTCGGGCGGGCCGTCGTCCGTGAGCCCCTGCCAGAGCATCAGCCTGCCATAGTCGCGGCGGGAGGAGTTGGCCCGGACGTAGCCGGCGACCAGCTCGGCGAGCTCGGACGAGGAGTCGGCGAAGGCACTCTCCTCCTCGTGCCATCGAGCGTTCAGCGCCTGGTAGAGGCCCTCTTTGCCGCCGAAATAGTACGAGATCAGCTGCTTGTTGACGCCGGCCCTGGCGGCGATCTCGCTGACCCGCGCCCCCGCGAACCCCTTCGCGGCGAACTCCTCCAGCGCCGCCTGCAGGATGCGGGCCTTCGTGCGCTCGGGGTCACGCTGCTTCTCCTCCGGTGCTCGTCTCATGGCGGCAGGTTATCATCCATCCGTATGGTTGACAGAATCATACGTATGGATGATTATCGCTCTCATGACACCTCACATCGCGATCATCGGTGGCGGGATCGGCGGGCTCTGCCTGGCCCAGGGGCTGCGCAAAGCCGGTCTCGACGTGACCGTCCACGAGCGGGACCGCACCCCTGCCGACCGGCTGCAGGGCTACCGCGTGCACATCGACCCGCACGGCGCCCGCGCGCTGCACGCCTGCCTGCCCGCTCACCTGTGGGAGGCCTTCCTGGGCACGACCGGACGGGGCGGTCAGGACTTCGGTTTCCTCACCGAACGGCTGAACCTGCTCGCGCTGCTCGAAACGCCCAAGGCCGGCGATCCCGCCGACGACCACCACTCGGTCAGCCGCATCACGCTCAGGCAGGTGCTGCTGTCGGGCCTGGACGACGTCGTACGGTTCGGAAAGACGTACGAGCGGTACGAGAAGCTGCCCAACGGGCGGATCCGGCTGTTCTTCGCCGACGGCACCAGCGAGGACGCGGACATCGTGGTCGCCGCGGACGGCGGCAACTCGCGGGTCCGCGAGCAGCACCTGCCGCACGCCAAGCGGGTGAACACCGGGATCATCACGGTCGCGGGCAAGTTCCCGCTCACCGACGCGACCAGGAAGCGCCTGGCCCCACGACTGGCCGACGGGCCGAACACCTTCATCCCGCCCAGGGGCATGGGCCTGTTCACGGCTCCGCACGACCTGGGCGAGCCCGTGACGTACGGCGGGATCGGGGCGACGGAGCAGGAGGACGCGCTGATGGACAACACCAGCAGCTACATCCTGTGGGCGTTCGGCGCGACCGCCGGCCGCTTCCCGACAAATATTTCGGAGATGTCAGGCGCGCAGCTCAAGGACACCGTGGCCGGCATGATCAGCTCCTGGCACCCCGACCTGCGCAGGCTGGTCGGCATGACCGACCCCGACACCGTCACCCTGCTGCCGATCCGCACCTCGATCCCGATCGACCCATGGCCGGCCTCCACCATCACCTTCATCGGCGACGCCATCCACAGCATGACCCCGATGCGCGGCATCGGCGCGAACACCGCGCTCCGCGACGCCCGCCTGCTCTGCGGCGAGCTCACGGGCGCACTCACGGAAGCACGCGCGAACGGGCTCACGGGCGGGCTCTCGGGCGGTGGCGACGCTGTCGCGGCCATCGCCCGCTACGAAACGCGGATGCGCGAGTACGGCTTCGCCGCCGTACGCGACTCGCTGCGCTCGGCCGAGCAGTTCATCGGCGACAGCCGGGTGGCGCGCATGGGGTTCAAGAGTTTCCTGCGCCTGGTCCAGCGACTCCCCTCACTCAAGGCCAAGGTGTTCTCCTAGCCGCCTGGTGCGCGCACGGACCGGTACGCGGAATGATCGGGTGGGGTTCGGTGCTCCCGCGGATCTTGTCCATGCGCCCCCTCCCGGATCGCCTGGTCACCCCGGTAGACGCGCAGGTCCGGGTATTCGGCCGCCGGTGGCCAAGGGTTCGTCGATCACGCCGAGGTCGTCGAAGACCTCCGGCGTGCGCGGCTGGAGGCCCTTGCCGCGCACTCCCGCGGGAGGTTCCTGCGATCGCTCCGCTGCCGGGCCGCCTGTGTGGCGTCGCCGGGCGCTGTCAGGGGCGCAGCCGGTGGAACAGCTCGACCCTGGCATGGTGGTAGTCGAGGTCGTCCTGGTCGTGCTCGACCCCGGAGCGGGCGGCCTTGAAGAAGTAGGCGTATTCCCTGCGCAGTTTGTGGCGGACGAGCTGGGCCAGCGACTCCTCGTCGAGCCGGGACGCCGTGCCGCCCGCCTCGTGGTAGGCGTCGACGAACTCCTTGCTCGGCCCCGCCAGGTCGTCGCCCCATTCGAGCGCGGCCGCCGCCAGCTCGGTCTCGGGCGCGCCGACGAAACATTCGTCCCAGTCGAGGACAGCCACGATCGTGCCGTCTCTGGCGAGCGTGTTGCCGGCGTAGAAGTCGCCGTGCAGCGGGTGGCGCAGCGGATGCCGAGCGTGGAAATCGGCCAGCCAGCAGTCGAGCAGCGGGTCGTCCAGCTCGGCGGCGTCGTGGGACGGGTCGCCGTACAAACCTGGCTCCTGGAGGGCGGGCACCGGGCGCGGGCCTGGCCGGCAGCCGGCCAGCGACCGGTGCAGCCGGGCCAGCAGTCGGGCGCCGGCCAGGCGCTGCGCGGGCACCTCGGAGTCGGGCCAGGCCCCGTCGAGGTAAGGCCAGCAGGAGACGGGACGGCCCTCGACCGTGATGACCGTCGTCCCGTCGGGGGTAGGAAGGGGGGCGAGGGCCTCCGGCAGCGTGTCGGCGGCGTGCCTGGCGATCGCGTGGCACCACTCGGGCTCGGCGGGGTCGCGCCCGGCGGGGCCGACCCGGATCACATGGCCGTCGAGGCGGTAGGCGGCGGACTCCTCGCCACCGTGCAACCGTTCGCCATCACCGGTGAAACCCCAGGTCAGTGCCACTGCTTCGCGTATCGCTGAGGTCAGCGGCGTGGTGGCGTAGATCACCTCGCCAGCCTACGGCAACGTCACGCTTCCGGTTTGGCGGCGGATGCGCGATGGTTTAGGCAACTTGCACCGCGAGGTAAGGAGACCTGTGGTCAGTACTGGCACGCTCGACACTCGGGGCAGCGATTTCGCCCGGCTCGCCCATCGGATCATGGACGCCGGTCTCCTTGACCGGCGTCCCCTTTATTACGCCGTCAGGATGAGCATCGCAGCCGTGATCTATCTCGGCGGCTGGGCGCTGTTCGCCTGGGTGGGCGACTCCTGGTTGCAGCTTCTCGTCGCGGCCGCGATGGCCGTGGTCTTCACGCAGCTCGGCTTTCTCGCCCACGACCTCGGGCACCGGCAGGTCTTCAGGAAACGGCGGCCGAGTGACGTCGCCGGGCTGGTGATCGGCAATCTCGGCGTCGGGCTCGGCTGGGGGTGGTGGACCAGCAAGCACAACCGGCACCACGCCAACCCCAACCACGAGGACCACGATCCTGACGTGTCGCCCGCCGTGATCGTCTGGTCGGAGGACCAGGTCGCCAGAAGTCGCGGCATTCCCCGCTTCGTCGCGAAATATCAGGCTTACTGGTTTTTCCCGCTGCTCACCCTGGAGGCCTGGCACCTGCACGTGGCCAGCGTCAAGGCGCTGCTCAAGCCGGGCGCCAAGCGGCGCACGACCGAGCTGAGCCTGATCACCGTGCACTTCGTGCTCTATTTCGGCCTGGTCTTCACCGTCCTGCCGCTCGGCAAGGCGCTGGTGTTCCTGATCGTGCACCAGGGGCTGTTCGGCATCTACCTGGGCCTGTCGTTCGCGCCCAACCACAAGGGCATGCCCGTGCTGACCAAGGAGGACAAACTTGACTTCCTGCGCAAGCAGGTGCTGACTTCGCGCAACGTCAAGGGCGGCTGGTTCACCGACCTGGCGCTCGGCCAGCTCAACTACCAGATCGAGCACCATCTGTTCCCGAATATGCCGGCGCCCAACCTGCGCAGGGCGCAGCCGGTCGTCCAGGCGTACTGCGCGGAGATCGGCGTCGACTATCTGCAGACCGGGCTCATCACGTCGTACGGGCAGGCGCTTCGGCACCTGCACGAGGTCGGGGCCGCGCTCCGATGACCGGCCGGGCGCCCGGAGCGGGCGCCCGGTCAGTCCTCGCCCTCCTCCAGCCGCCTGCGCAGGTTGTCGCGGCGGCGTTCGAGCTCGGCGATCAGCTCGACCTGCTCGTCCGCCTGGCTGATCATGGCGGAGATCTCCACCTGGTCGGTCGCGCCCATGTCGCGGATCTGGTCGCGGATGTCCTGGTTCTCGGCGCGCAACCGGGCCAGATCCTCTTCGACCCGCCGGAGCTCGTCCTTAGTGCTCATTCACCGGCTCTACCCACAGGGACGGCGGCGATTACCCGGCCTTGCCGGAGACGTACAGAATGGGAGCCATGCGGAGGCCGTCGAAGAGCACACTCGTGTCGCTCGCCGTGATCGCCGCGGTCCTGGCAGGAGTCGTCCTCACTCTGCTGCTGCGCGGCTCCGGGCCGCTCAACGCGTTCGACGTCGCGCTGCCGGTCATCGCCTCGGCCGGTCTGCTGCTGCGGGAGCGTTATCCCGTCGCGGCGCTGGTCATCGTGATCGTGGCGACGGGCGCCTACTATCCGTGGGCGACGGTCGACGGGCCGCTCATCGCGCTGCCGCTGTTCGCCCTCTACACCGCCGCGGACAAGGGGCATCTCACCGCGGCCATCGTCGCGGGGGCGGCGGCGCTGCTCGGCATGGGGCTCGGCGAGACCGGCGGGGTCAGGCACGTGGACGACAGCGCGTTCATGATGATCACCGGATGGGTGGTGGCGGCCATCGCGTTCGGCGGCGTCACCCGCAACCGGCGTGCCTACCTCATGGAGGTGCGCCGGCACGCGCTCGACGCCCTGCGCAGCAAGGACGAGGAGGCCAGGCGGCGGGCGGGCGAGGAACGGCTGCGCATCGCCAGAGAGCTGCACGACGTGCTCGGCCACAACATCTCCATGATCAACGTGCAGGCCGCGGCGGCCCTGCACGGGCTGAGGAAGCGGCCCGAGGAGGCCGAGACGGCGCTGCGGACGATCAAGGACACCAGCAAGGAGACGCTGCGCGAGTTGCGCACCACCCTGGGCGTGCTGCGCCAGGTCGACGAGGACGCGCCGACCGCGCCGGCCGACAGCCTGGCGCGGGTGGACGCGCTGGTCGAGGCGTCCGGGCTCAAGGTACGCACCGAGCTGTCCGGGCCGCTCGACACGCTCCCGACCGAGGTCGACCTGGCCGCCGCCCGCATCGTCAGGGAAGCCCTGACGAACATATCCCGCCATTCAGGCACGAACGAGGCAAACTTGAAGATCAGCAATAGGTTCGGAGATGTCGAGATTTGCGTGGAGGATGACGGGCCGGGTGCCGCCTACGACGGGGGCAGCGGCTTCGGCCTGACGGGCATGCGCGAGCGCGCGGCCGTGCTGGGCGGCACCCTGGAGGCGGGGCCGCGTCCCGAAGGCGGCTTCCGCGTCCTCGCCCGGCTGCCGGCGAAAGGACTGTGATGATCCGCGTGCTGCTCGCCGACGACCAGACCCTGGTGCGCGCCGGCTTCCGGTCGATACTCAGCGACGAGGACGACATCGAGGTCGTGGGCGAGGCGCCCAACGGCACGGCGGCCGTCCAGGGCGCCCGCGAACTTCAGCCCGACGTGGTCCTCATGGACATTCGTATGCCCGAGCTCGACGGCCTGGAGGCCACCCGCCGGATCGCCGGCGACCGCCGGCTCGAAGGCGTCAAGGTGATCATCCTGACCACGTTCGACCTGGACGACTACGTCTACGGCGCGCTGCGGGCCGGCGCGAGCGGCTTCCTCGTCAAGGACACCGAGCCGGCCGAGCTGATCCACGCCGTCCGGGTCGTGGCCAGGGGCGACGCGCTGATCGCGCCGTCCATCACGCGGCGGCTGATCGCCGAGTTCGCCGGCCGGGTCAAGCGCCCCGAGCCCGGCCCCGAGCTCAACGCGCTCACCGATCGCGAGCGCGAGGTCATGGCGCTGGTGGCGGCCGGCCTGTCCAACGACGAGATCGCGGCCCAGCTCGTGCTCAGCCCCGCCACGGCGAAGACGCACGTCAGCCGCATCATGACCAAGCTGTCCGTACGCGACAGGGCCCAGCTCGTCATCATCGCCTACGAAGCCGGCATGATCACCCCGGGCTGGCTTACCTGCGGGGACACCCCGCACACCCCGAAACAACGGAACTAACACCCCTGCGGGGACACCCCGCACACCCCGCACACCCCGCACACCCCGAAACAACGGAAGCATATGCCTCCCTGCGGGGGCACCCCGTGCACCTTGGGACAACGGAAGCTGCGTACGTCCTGAGAGGTACGTCCGGCGGGTCCATGCGACCGGGGGTGTAGACCAGGTGCCCGCCGGAGCATGACGCCGCCGCCCAGGCCGCACGCGCAAGCTCACGTCATGGACACCGTTGACCTAGCCCGTCTGCAGTTCGCGATCACCGCGGGTGCGCACTTCCTCTTCGTGGCGCTGACGCTCGGCCTGGCCACCCTGCTGGCGGTCGTCCAGACGCGGGCCACCTTCGGCAACAGCCCCGTGCACCTGCGGATGACGCGGTTCTGGGGCCAGCTCTACATCATCAACTACGCGATGGGCATCGTCACCGGCCTGGTGATGGAGTTCCAGCTCGGGCTGTCGTGGAGCGGGCTGACGGAGTACGCGGGTGACGTGTTCGGCTCGGCGCTGGCGATCGAGACGCTGGTGGCGTTCTTCATCGAGTCCACGTTCCTCGGGTTGTGGATCTTCGGCTGGAACAAGCTGAACCGGTGGGCGCACCTGGCGCTGATCTGGGTCGTGACGCTGACCGCGTACGCGTCGGCTTTCTGGATCATGGTGGCGAACGGTTTCCTGCAGAACCCGGTGGGCCACGTGCTGGAGGGCGGCAGGATGCGGCTGGCGGACTTCGGGGCGATGGTGGCCAACCCGGCGGCGCAGGTAGCGTTCTGGCACGTCGTCAGCGCCGGGATGGTCGTCGGCGGGTTCTTCATGGCCGGGGTGAGCGCGTACCACCTGCGCAGGCGCACCGCCGAGCAGGACGTCTTCCGCAAGTCACTGCGGATCGGGATGGGTGTGGCGCTGCCAGCCGTATTCGTCACGGCGACGTTCGGCGGGCTCGGGTTCGAGACGATGCAGCCGTCCAAGCTGGCGGCCTGGTCGGGCGACGCCGGACGGCTCGCCGCGGCCCAGGCGGAGATGGTGGCCGCGCACGGGCCCGGGGACTATCTGCCTCCGGTGGGCTGGGTGCAGGCGAGCGGCACGACGATGCTGTCCCTCTTCGCGCTGATGATGTTCTTCGCGGGGCTGAGCTGCCTGCTGATGCTCTTCCGGCCGGTCGTACGCGGGTTCAGGCTCTGGCACTGGCTGACGACGCTGATGATCCCCGTCCCGTTCCTGGCCATGCTCACCGGCTGGGCCTTCCGCGAGTTCGGACGCCAGCCGTGGACGGTGTACGGGCTGCTGAAGACGTCGGAGGCGATGTCCCCGGTGTCGGCGGGGCAGATGCGGTTCTCCGTGGTCGCCTTCCTCACGGTGTTCGCCGTGCTGATCGCCGTCAACTACTGGCTGCTGGCGCGGCACGCCCGGCGCGGGCCGGACGCCGTGTCGCTCGGCGACCGCCCGATCGAGGCGCCCGTTCCCGCCCCTACCTTCTGAGGAGCCGTCATGGAGATCTTCATCCTGGCCTTCTTCGCGCTGGGCTACCTCGTGCTGGCCGGCGCCGACATCGGGGTCGGCATGGCGCTACCGTACCTGGGCAGGTCCGCGGCGGAGCGGCGCGAGGTGATCGCCGCGATCGCGCCGTTCTTCCTCGGCAACGAGGTGTGGCTGGTGGCCACGGCAGGCGTGCTCGCGGGGCTCTTCCCCGAGTTGGAGGGCGAGCTGCTGAGCGGGAACCACACGGTGGTCGTGGTGCTGCTGCTGGCGTGGGTGGTCCGCGACATGGGCCTGTGGCTGCGGGGGCGGGTGCCAGGGGCGCGCTGGCAGGCGTTCTGGGACGGCGCGATCGTGGTCGGCAGCTGGGGGCTGGCGCTGAGCTGGGGCCTGCTGCTCGGGCACGTGCTGCTCGGCATCACCGGGCCGTTCGCGATGCTGCCCGCGCTGGTGGTGGCCGCGCTGTTCGGCACGCACGGCATGACGTTCGCGGCACTGCGGCTCCGCGGCGAGCTGCGGGGGCGGGCGGCCGTGCTGTCCGGCGGGGCCGGGGAGGCGCGTACGTACGCGCTGACCTCGGCGGCGCTGGTGACGGTCGGGGTGCTGGCCGGGCTGCGGCTCCCGCTGGAGCCGAGCAGCGCGGGCGTGGTGCTGGTGCCGGTCGTGCTCACCATGATGCCGCTGCTCGTGGCGGCGCAGGCGTGGGTGTGGTGGACGTTCCGGCACCGGGTCACCGGGCCGTCCTACCTGTGATCGTCCCGGGTGACGAACTCCCTGATCAGCGCCGTGATCTCGGCCGGCCGCTCGTGCAGGACCACGTGGCCGCTGTCGAGCTCGGCGTACTCGCTGCCGGGCAGTGTGGCATGCAGCGCACGGGCGTGCTCGACCGGGATCAGGTAGTCGCGGGTGTTGCCGACGACCAGCGTGGGAGCGGTGATCTTGGGCAGCAGGTCTCTGAGGTCGATCCGCAGGTCCAGCTCGATCTGGCGCAGCGTGCCGTGCGGCGGCTCGCCTGCCATGATCGTCTCTACGCCCACCGTGCTCACGAACTCCGGCGCGAACCCCATCAGCGGCCCGTACGCGGCGAAGCTTTCAGGATCGCTCTCCGCCAGCCTGGCCCAGGTGCGCAGTCCCAGCCTGAGCCGCGAGTCGCCGGCGTGGGTCCAGCCGGCGATCAGGACCAGCCGCCTGACCAGCTCGGGATGCTCGGCGGCGACCGCCGCGGCCACGGCCGCCCCCAGCGAGAAGCCGACCAGGTCGGACGGGCCCTCGAACGTGGCCGCGACCTGCCCGGCGAGCAGGTCGAGCGTCAGGTCGCCGCCGGGGTCGGCGGTCTGGCCGCTGCCGGCGTAGTCGGGCGTGACGACCGTGCGGACGTCGGCGAGGCCGGGCACGAGGTGGGTGTAGTTGGTGACGGCGTCGCCGCCGGTGCCGTGCACCATGACCAGGCCGGGCCCGCTGCCTGCCCGGTAGTAGTGGACGGGGCCCGAGCTGTGGATGGCCGTAGGCATCGTTGTCTCCTCATCATTATTTAGTGATCGATACAGAATCCATCATAGAATGGCCGCGTGGCAAGACAGCGGGCATTCGACCGGGAGGCGGCGCTGGACAGCGCGCTGCGGGCGTTCTGGCGGCACGGCTACGAGGCCACCTCGATCGCCGAGCTGACCGCCGCGATGGGCATCAGGCCACCCAGCCTGTACGCGGCCTTCGGCGACAAGCGGCGGCTGTTCGAGGAGGCCGTGCACCGCTACCAGGCGACGTACGGCGCCTTCACCACCCGGGCACTCGCGGAGGAGCCCACCGGCCGGCAGGCGATCGAGCGGGTGCTGCGGGAGTCGGCGGCGGAGTACGCCGATCGGGAGCACCCAGCGGGCTGCCTGATCATCACAGCGGCGGTGAACTGCGGGCCGGAGTCGGCCGAGGCCGAGGAGTTGCTGCGCGAGCTCAGGGGCCAGGCCAGGGCGGCGCTGCAGAAGCGCATCGACGACGACGTGGCGGCCGGACTGCTGCCGGCCGACACCGACACCGAGGGGCTCGCGACGTTCTACGCCTCGGTGCTCCAGGGCATGTCCACGCAGGCCCGCGACGGCGCGAGCCACGCCAGTCTGCTCCGCGTCGCCGCCCTGGCCATGTCGGCCTGGCCCGGGGAGACCGTCACGCCCTGACCGCGCCGACGGCTCACACGGCCCTGGCCGAGGCGTGCTCCGGCGAGTGCCGTGTCAGCAGGGGCGGTGTCTGTCAGCGGGAGTGATCAGTCCCCTTGGCGGCAGCTAGATGATCTTGCAGTTCGGCGTGGCGGAACTGGTAGAAGGGTCCGACAATCCGCAGGACGCCCAGCTGGTGCAGATCATGCAGGAAGCGCATCAAGCGGAACGGCAGCCGATCCGAGGGCCCGAGGTGTGCCAGCGCGATGGTGGACATCAGCCACATGTGCTGGCGTTTGTTCACCAGGCCGAATGCTATGCCGAAGACGATGCCCATCCCCGCGTGCACGGATGCGGACGAGGGAGGCGACACGATGGACGCCTCGTTCATGAAATCGGCAGCGAAGCCGACGATCGCTCCGAGGAGCAGTGCGTTCATCAACTGCACACCCAAGAGGCTTCGGTTGACCCGCCAGGTGGACTGCGGGGTGAGGGCGGCGGTGAACGGCGGGAGCCGATTCTCGTCCGCTTGGGCATGCTTCTTGTCCTGCTGCTGCAGGACCCGCACGGTCACCCAGCCGATACCGAGCGCTGCGAAAAGGGCGGCCACGCCCATCTTCCAGCCGTGCGCCCACGTGTTGTAGACCACCGCCGGCAGGCCGATGCCCGCCGGCAGGATGTAGATGATCATTCGTGCGTCGGACAACAGGCCGCGGGTGAAGTCCCGCAGCCGTTGCCGTACGCGCAGCGGAGCGAAGTCGGGGGTGCGGGCGGCGGCCTGCGTAGCGGACAGGCCGAAGCAGATGCCGAAGGCGGAGCCGAAGACCGGCCCGTAGGTCAGCGTGGCGGTCAACGCGGCGGGGAGCGCGAACGCGAGACCGCTCAACCAGCCGATCCAGGTACGGGCGAGCGCGCGCCGTGTCCGGGAGGCGGGCAGCGCCTGGTCGGTCAACCGCCACCAGGCCAGGTCATGACCGCCGGATTCGGCCTGCAGGCGTGCCAGCCGCTTCGTCCATTCGGTGATCACGGCCGGGTCCCATGGTGTGGGTTTGATCGTGGTGCGCGCGTTCAGCAGCGCATCAAGGAGATTGTCGAGCAGGTGAGTGCGCAGGGCCCGCACGTCGTCGGCGTACTCGGTGACCAACGGAGCCGGGTCGGCGTCCGGCCGATGGATGTAGACCACCCGTACCAGCCATAGGCCCAAAGCGGTGGAGGTGACATCGGCCAGAGCCGGCGCGGCGCCCTCCCTGAGGGCGCACAAGACCTTGGTCCACGCCGAGGATGGGGAAGGCGGAGGCAACTGGGAGCTCAGGAAGTCCGCCACGATGTCGGGGGGCAGCGCCTTGGGCGCGATGACGGCGGCGGCCTTGAGCGGGCGCCGTGCGGCGGTGACCGCCTTGCCGTACTCGGTGGTACGCGAAGTGACGATCACCTGATCGCGTTCCATGAGCGTGTCGGACAACTTCTCGATCACCTTGGCGCGGGCGGGCTCGGGCAGTTCGTCGAGACCGTCGAGAATGGCCAGGATCGAGCCACGGGCCGCGAGGATGTCGGCTCCGTCCTGCTGGTTGCCCGGCGTGCGCAAGGCGGCGTAGTCGGTGCGCACGCGCTCGGCCACCCAGTCCTGGAACCGAGGGTGGGCCTTGATGTCCCAGTCGGCGACGGCCAGGAGCACCGGGACCGGCTCGTTGTCGGCACGCGTGCGGATCAGTTCCAGCATCAGTTGGATGGCCAGGGTGGTCTTGCCCGTGCCCGGGCCTCCGGTGATGACCAGGCGGCGTCGGCGCAGTGCGCGGAAGGCGACGGCGAGCGCGGCGATGTCGTCCGATCGGCCCGACACCGCCGGCTCACGGTCGGCGACCAGGTGCGGGTGATCCATGAGCTTGGTTCGGCGGGTCATGTGCCAGGAAACCGGGATCGGCGGATCGCCCAGGGACCGCGTCACCACCTCATCGCTCCACCGGTCGTTGACCAGTTGGGCGAGCTCCCGCATCGTCTCGGTGACGTTCCCGGGGGTGGGGGCGAGCACGCGCCCGGCCCGTTCGACGATCAGACCGGCCACCACCGCCGCCACGATGGTGCCGGCGACCCAGGGGCCGCTCCACACGCCGTCGTTGAGCACCTGGTTGGCCGCCACCGACACCCCGACCGGCGCAAGCACCATGGACAGCCATAACAGCCAGGCCCGCCACCTACGCTCGCCCACCATGGCGGCCATGGTAGTCATGACCTGCGGTCGGCGACCGTCTATCGCCGCGAATCTCCAGTGATCATCTGCGACACGACTCACCGCACCGCGGTCATGCCGCAAGCGTCGATCCGGGCGGCCGCCGTTCGTGTAGAGAGAAAGGAATCGTCTACGGAGAGAGGACGCCCATGTCTTTCACCGACGAGGAGATCGCCTACCTGCGGTCGCAGCCGCTCGCCCGGCTCGCGACCCTCTCGCCCGACGATCAGCCGGACGTGATGCCGGTCGCCTTCGAGTTCGACGGGACATGCTTCTGGGTCGGCGGCTCGGGCCAGGACGTCCTGCGCACCCGGAAGTTCCGCAACCTGGCGGCGGGACACCTCAAGGTGGCCCTGGTCGTAGACGACATGGTGTCGCTCGACCCGTTCATCGCCCGCGGCGTGCGCGTCTACGGCGAGGCGGAGCGGCCGGTGGAGCGGACCGGGATGATCGGCCCCGGCCTCTACGCGCGCATCACGCCGACCGTCTCGTGGAGCTGGAACATGGCCGGCGAGCCCGTCGGCGGCACGTGGTATCCGTCGAGAAGGGCCGTCCACCGTTAGTCAGACCCTGACGGCCTGCCGGGCCCTGAGGGCGATCTCCAGCTCGAAGCGGATGTCGGGGTCGGTGAGCTGGTCGCCGTAGAGCTCCTCGAGCTGCCGCAGCCGGTAGCGCACGGTCTGCGGGTGCACGTGCAGCCGGGCGGCCACCTCGCCGGCGCCCCTGCCGTGCCGCAACCAGGCGAGCAGCGTCTCCGCCAGCCGGTCCTGCTGGGTGGGCCGAAGGTGGGCCAGGGGCGCCAGCCGCACCTCGGACAGCGCGCTGACGAGCTCCTCGTCCTTGAACACCACCAGTGTGGCCATGTGGTCGGCGCACCGTACCAGCCCGCCGGGCAGGACGCCGCGGCGTGACAGGCCGAGCGCCTCCCTGGCCCACCGCAACGACGTCGCGGCGGCGGTCAGGGGTACGGCGGGGCCGATGGCGGCCCGGCGCCCGCAGAGGGCCTGGTCGAGCATTCTGGCCTGGCCGGGGCCGTTGGGGTCGGGTGCCAGCAGGCACGGCTCCGGCCGGTCCATGGCCGTGAGCACGTCGGAGGGGAACGCGAGCGCGGGGCAGGGCCCGAGCCCGTCGTCGAGCGCCACGCAGGCCACCGTCCTGGGCAGCCGCCACCCGGCGGCCCTGGCCAGGTCCGCGATGGCCTCGGCGCTGGCGGGCGGGCGGCTGAGCAGGAGGTCGAGCAGGCGGGTGCGGCGGCGCTCGGCCTCGCCGGCGGCGTGCGCCCTGGCCTCGGCGAAGCCCTCGGCCGCCGCGTCGGCGAGCTGGTCGAGGTGGACGAAGATGGCCTCGCCCAGGTCGTACAGGTTTTGCGGGGACAACGCGCACGGGCCGGCGAGCTCGGTCAGCCGCCGCCAGCCCACTCTGGCGCCGAGCCGCATCGCCGCCTGCAGCGGCTCCAGGTTGCGGCCCTCGGCCGCCTCCCCCCTGCCGATCATGCGGAACGGCTCAGGGTCCCACGGGGCGTCCGGGTCCTCGACGCGGTCGAGGAAACCCTCGACGGCCTGCTCGACCGCGATCCTGATGACCTTGATGTAGAGCTCGTCCGACGGCCTCGCGTATTCGGGGATCCGGGTCTGGATCTCCTCGATCACCTCGTCGGAGACCCGCCCGATCCCCGGCCTGAGCGCTTTCGCGATGTCCGCGGTGGTACGGCTTTCGCTGCTGTCACTCTTGATGACCATCGTCCCTCCTGACACCCATTGTGACCCAGGCGCCAAGAGTTGTGTAGCAAGAGCTTGTTTGTTATCACTTCTGGAGGAAGGCGCCGAACTCCTCCACGTCGATCAGGCCGTCGCCGTCCTTGTCGAGCTGCCGCACTCCTGCCTGCGCGGCCTCCAGCGTCACCGGCCGGCCCAGCACCTCCATCAGCCGTACGAGCTCGACCGCGGAGATCCTCCCGTCCTTGTCGGCGTCGATCAGGTCGAAGGTGGTCGCGTAGTCGCTCATGGGTCGCCCTTCTGCGGGATCCGCTGTCGCGTCAGACCTTAGTAGCGACTTGTCGTAGTGCGTCGATGAATGCCACGACTTGTGGTCTCCTGTCGCCCTCTCGCCAGGCGATGGCGAGTTCGCCTGGAGGCAGCCCCGTGACCGGCCGGTAGGCCAGCCCCGGCCTGCTGTAGAGCTCGGCGTTGCCCTCGGCCACGAGCACCACGCCGAGCCCGCTGGTCACGGCCTCGAACACCTCCTCGGGCGTGTTGGCGGTGACCCCGACGACCGGCTCGTCATCGCGCGCGTCGAGCGCGAGCCAGAAGTCGCGCAGCGGCCCCGCCACCGTGGGCAGCGCGATGAACGGCTCGTCGCGCAGGGCGGGGAACGGCACCTCCGCCAGCCCGGCGAGCGGATGATCGGCCGGCATGGCCACCCCGCGCCTTTCTGTGGCCACCACGTACGTCCGCACCCCCGGCGGCACCGGCAGCCAGATGAACGCCACGTCGGAGCTCCCGTCGGCCAGACCGCCGCTGGTGTCGTCCCATCCGACCAGCCGCAGCGAAACCTCCCAGCCCGGCAACCGCTCGCGGAAGCGGCGCAGGGCCGCCTGCTGCAGCCCTCTGCCCACGGCCGTCTGCATGCCGATCACCAGCGTCCCCGTCGGCCCCGCGGCGCGCACCTCCTCCACGCCGACCGCCCACCGTGCGAGCAGGTCGCGGGCGACCGGCAGCAGCGCCTCGCCCTGCCTGGTCAGCGCCATCCCGCTGGGCACCCGCTCGAACAGCCCGAACCCGAGCTGCCGCTCCAGCACCCTGAGCTGCTTGGAAAGGGCGGGCTGGGAGACGAACAGCCGCTCGGCGGCCCGTGTCACGTTGAGCTCCTCGGCCACCGTCACGAAGTAGCGCAGCTCCCGCAGATGCACGTCCATAGCCACCGGTTATAGCAAAGGGTCTTGGACACGCGCCCCACCCACCCGGCAGGCTCACCGTCATGAAGACACGCACTCTTGGAAACCTGCAGGTCCCCGCCATCGGCTTCGGCGCCATGGTGCTCTCACCCGGCGTGTACGGCGAGATCGACGACGAGCGTGCCGAGACGGCGCTCAGGACGGCGCTGGACGCGGGCGGCACCCACGTGGACACCAGCGACGCCTACGGCGTGAACGGGCACAACGAGCGGCTCGTGGGCCGCGCGATCAAGGGGCGCCGCGACGAGGTGGTGGTCGCGACCAAGTTCGGCCTGGCGATCCCGGAAGGCGAGCCCAGCAGGTCACACCCGGTCGGCTACGCCTTCAACGAGCTGCGGGTGAACGCCGAACCCCGTCTGGTGCGCCGCTACGCCGAGCGCAGCCTGCGCAACCTGGGCACGGACGTGATCGACCTCTACTACGCGCACTATCCCGACCCCGGCGTGCCGATCGAGGAGACCGTCGGCGCGATGGCCGGCCTGGCGCGCGACGGGTTGATCAGGCATGTCGGCCTGTCCAACGTGACGGCCGCCCAGCTGCGCGCGGCGCACGCCGTCCACCCGGTGTCGGCCGTGCAGAACGAGTGGTCGATGTGGCGGCACGTCGACCAGGACCTCCTGGCCACCGCACGTGAGCTGGGCGTGGGCATCGTGGCGTGGAGCCCGCTCGGCAGCGGCTTCCTGACGGGCACCGTCCAGTCGCTCGGCGAGGGCGACTTCCGCCACAACGCCCCACGCTTCGACGCGGGCAACCTGGCGAGCAACAACGACCGCTACGCCCCGATCAGGGCCATGGCCGCGCAGCTCGGCATCACACCCGCCCAGCTGGCCCTGGCCTGGCTGCTGCACCAGGACGAGCACGTGGTGACCATCCCGGGCAGCCGCACCCCCTCCCACATCGAGGAGAACCTGGCGGCGGCCGACCTCACCCTGCACCCGGACACGCTCGACGCGATCGGCAAGGCCCTGGCCGCGTTCGAGGTGTCCGGCGGCACCCTCCTTTAGCGGAGCTGGGGCCTGCCGCGTACGCCGGCCGCCACCCAGATCGTGGCCAGGCAGGCGTACACGCTGAGCAGCGCCACGCCCACCGAGGCGAGGACCACCGACGCGACGAGGGCCAGGGCGAGCAGGACCGCCCAGCCGTACAGGATCGTGCGGCGGCGCTCAGAACCGGTGTGCGCGGCCTCCTGGGCGGGGGTGACCAGGGCCATGGCCCCGACGCCGGCGGTGCCGAGCGGCTCGCTGCCGAACGTGATCCCGAGGCCCAGCGCCACCGCGCCCACGGCCACCAGGCCGCAGCAGAGCATGGCCACGCGGGACTCGACGACCTCGAAGAGCAGCTGGGTGGCCTTGCCGCGGGCCAGCCGGAGCGTGGTGACCGCCTCGGCGACCCACGCCGCCCAGTGCAGCAGCGCGACGACGAAGAAGACCAGGATGACCGGCGGGATCGCGGGCAGCAGGAACAGCAGCCGCCACCCGCCGCGGAACCTGCCGCGCACCCCCGCGAGCCGGCGGTACAGGAGGTTGCGCTGCTTGAGCGCCGCCACGAGCAGATCCCGGGCGTGGCCGTAGCCGGGATCGAGGCGGAGCACCTCGCGGAAGGCCTCCGCCGCCCGCCGTGGGTCGCCGAAGGCCAGCTCCGCGCGGCCGTAGGCGAGGTGCGCGGTGGCGCTCTCCGGATCCAGCCGTACGGCGTGCGCGGCGGCGGCCCTGGCCGGCTGCGCCTCCCCGAGCTGGGTGCGGGCCAGCGACAGCAGGCTCACCAGGTCGGAGTCCTCCGGGTCGATGGCCAGCCCGCGCTGCGCCGCGTCGGCCATCTGACCCCACTGGCCGACCAGCATGTGGGTACGGGCGAGCTGCTCCCAGATCGGCGGGTGCTCGGGATTGAGCCGCAGCGCCGTGGTGGCGGCGGCCAGCGCGTCGGCAGGGCGGCGGGCCCGGTGGTGCACCTGCGCGGCCACGTAGTGGGTGGACCAGTGGTCGGGCGCGAGCCGTACCGCTTCGGCCGACTCCTCGACGGCCTCGGCCGCGTTGTCCTGCTGAACCAGGGCGAGGGCCAGGAAGGCGTGCGCGGTGGCGTACTGCGGTTGCCGGGCGAGCACGCCGCGCAGCTCGCGCTCGGCGTCGGCGGGGCGGCGCAGCTGCAGCAGCGTGCGCGCCCGCTCGAGCGGGTCGCCCGTGGGCGTCACCGTTTGCCTTTGACCCAGGGCAGCAGCTCGTCCCACGCGCCCGAGTCGTTGGCGTGCATCACGTAGTTGCGCGCCGTGGCCATCCACTCGTGCACCGCCGTGGGGCGGATGGTCTGCGCGGCGGCCAGCAGGTCGGGCGTCGACAGCGGGATGGGGCGGCCGGCGCGGATCGACTGCTGGAGCTTGGCCTCCACCGCCCGGTCCACCAGGCCCTTGAGGTCGGCGCCGACGAAGTGGTCGGCGACCCGGGCGACCGCGTCGTAGTCCATCTCCGCCAGGGGCTTGTCACGGCACAGGATGCGCAGGATGGCCGCGCGGGCCGCGGCGTCCGGCGGCGGGACGAGCACGGGCTGGTCGAAGCGGCCTGGCCGGCGGAAGGCCGGGTCCACGTACCAGGGGGCGTTGGTGGCCGCCAGCACGAGGACGCCCTCGTTGGCGTGCTCGTCCACGCCGTCGAGCTCGGCCAGGAACTGGTTGACCAGCTGCCGTGTGTGCGCCTGGCGCATGTCGGAGCGGCGGGCGGCCAGCGCGTCGACCTCGTCGAAGAAGAGCACGCACGGCCGGTTGCGCCGGGCCAGGTCGAACGTGGCCCGCAGGTTGCGCTCGCTGGAGCCGATGTACATGTCCAGGATGTCGGCCAGGCCCACGTTGACGAACGATGCGCCGAGCTCCCCGGCGGCGGCCCTGGCGAGGTGGGTCTTGCCCGCACCGGGAGGGCCGTAGAGCAGCACGCCGCCGCCTGCGCGCTTGCCGAACGCTGCGAACATCTCCGGCTGCTGGAGCGGGAGCAGCAGCTTGACGCGTAGCGCCTCCTTGACCGCCTCCATGCCCGCCACGTCGGCGAACCTCACCTTGGAGTGCTCGACCTCGGCGGTGGCCCGGTCCGCGGGCCCCGGGGAGGGCGTGTGGTAGGCGGGGGCGGGCCCAGCTGAAGGCCCAGTGGAGGGCCCAGTGGAGGGCGGCGCGGCGTGGGGCGAGGCCGGCGGCGCCTGTGGCGGGGGTGGTGGTGGAGCAGGCGCCAGGCGGGCGGCGAGTTCGGCGTCGCTCACGGACGGGTCGCGGGAGACCGCCTGCTGGTAGCGGCGGGCCGCCTGCGCCTGGTCGCCCTCTCCGAGCAGCGCCCTGGCCGCCAGCACCCCGAGCAGGGGCGGGTGGCCGGGCGTGTCGAGCAGCGGCTCGAGCGCCGCCAGCGCGGCCCCGTGGGCGCTCTGCCTGATGAACGCCTCCGCCAGCCCGGCCGTGAGCTCGGCGTCCCTGGGGGCGAGCGCGAGCGCGGCGCGGAACTCGGCCTCGGCGTCGGCGAGGTAGCCGCCGGCGAGGAGCTGACCGGCGAGGTGCCGGCGCAGGGGGAGGTTGTCCGGGGATAGACGCGCCGCCTCGCGGAGCGCCTGAAGGCCGGCATCGTCCGACACGTGCCGTTCCCTTCTGTCGGGGTTTGGGTGGTTCGAGGTTCGTAAGATACCGAAACCGGCCCCTGGACATCCGGGAGGTCCACCCATGACAGGAAGCCGGGCACCGCCTCTGGGAGGCGATGCCCGGCTTACCGGTCGGACGATCAGGCGGCGTGCAGGTAGATCTGGCCGAAGACCTCGGACAGGTTCTTCAGGTCCGTGGCCATGTCCACCTCAGGGTTGGCCGGGTCGTAGACGGTGGCCAGGCGGGCCCGGACCGTGCCGAGCTTCTTGAGCTGCTCCCAGGTGGTGGTGGCGGCCCACTTCTCGCCGTACACGCGGTTGACCTGGCCCTGGTCGTTCTGCCAGCGGCTCCAGAGGGTGACCGTCTCGGCGGCGTCGTCCTGCAGCGGAGCGGCGATGCGGTCGGTGATGGCCTGGGCGGCCTGCTCCTCGTTCAGCTGGGCGCTGCCGGCGGCGGCGAAGGAGGCGTCCTCGGCGGCGATCTGAGCGTAGGCGTCCCAGGCGCGGGCCCGGACCTGGATCCACTGGTTACGCTGGGCCTCGGCGGCGTCGATCTTCCAGGTGGCGTACTCCGTGGCCAGGTGGCCGCTGTCCAGGGCGAGCTGGTCGATGAGGCCCCTGGCGAGCCAGCCGCCGATGCGCTCCGGGTCGAGCAGCGGATACTTCTTGGTCATCTCGGCCTTGCAGGCGTCGTTCGAGCCGCAGCCGAAGAGCGGCACCACCGTGTGCGCGGCCAGCTTCTTGCCCGGGAGCAGCCCGCGCAGCGTGGTCGTGGCCTCGGTGACGAACATGTCCAGCTCGTCGGCACTGGCGAACGCCTGGTCGTCGGCGCCGAGCTTCGAGGTGAACCTGACACCCACGACCCCCGGCTGCGCGGCGGCCAGCGCGGCGACCTTCTTGGCGGCCTCGGCGAGCTTGCCGGCCTTGTAGTCGTCGGCGAGCTCGGTGTCTATCCAGACCCGCGTGTTCGTCTGGGAGACGGTCTGCGCGGCCTGGCCCGCCGGGGTCTGCTTGGCGGCGGCCTTCTGCTCGGGGGTGATGCCGCTGCCGTCGACGTAGCACTGCTCGCCGTTCTGGCACTCGGGCGTGCCGCCGTCCTCGGCTCCCGGGACGTCCGGCGAGCCGACGTCGTGCATCTCGCCGTCGCCCTCGGAGTCGGTCGGGCACTCGTTGCCCGGCTGGGTGCAGTCGATCGTGATCGGGTCCATCGGGCCGGCCTCGACCATGTGCTCGCCGTCGTTGTCGAGCCAGAACTTCGCGATGTCGGCGGCCTCTTCCGGGGTGGCCATCCACCGGCAGACGACGTACGCGGGGGTGTCCTCGGAGAGGAGGTCGTTGCAGCTCCTCGGGTCGTCCTCCGACCACGCGGGAACGCCGATGCCCAGGAGTGAGAGGGCCAGTCCGATGACGAAGAGCTGCCGCAGTCGCATGGCACCTTACTTCCAGGGGGTGATCGTGGGCATTCGCACAATATCCGGACGATCAACAACGTTCAATGAAATCCATGCTCTTACTTCACGGCTATCCCGACGCGAAGTAGGCGTTCCCGTCATGTTCACCTGGGTCACTCCTCCACCTCGGCCCACGTCCATCCGCCTCGGGTGGCCCGGACCACCCTCGTGCGCCCGGCCGTCACCCTGACCCACTCGGGTCGCTCGGGCCGCTCGGAGAGCAAGCGGTCCTCCTGGGCGAGCGGCACGGGATCGGTGTCCGCCCCGAAGACCGCCGGCCGCCCGTTCACGGTCACCGGCAGCACCCCGGCGCCGCTCCCGAGACGTACGACCGGACGATCCACCGCCGCGTCCGCCCGCTCGTCCTGCCCGCCCCTCCCTCCGGCGGCCGGCGCAGGCGCGACGGCCGGGAACGCGGAAGGGCGAGCCGGGGGCGTGAAGGAGCGTGCGGGCGCTCCGGAAGTGCGGGCCGGGGACGCGGAGGAACCGGCAGGCGCTGCGGAAGGGCGCGTCAGGGGTGCGGAGAAGGGGCGGCGGAGACGGGTGAGGGCCAGGAGGGCGCACGACAGCGCGCAGACCACCAGCGCCGCCCACGGCAGCGACCCCGTGTAGGCGTCGAGCAGGTCCGTACGCGCGGCCGCGGGACCGCCGGCCACCACCTCGCGCACCTTCGGCCCCGGATCCACCGACCTGATCGAGGCGACCAGTTCCCCGGCTGCGGCGGACATGGGGTCGAGAGAGTGGCGGACGGACAGGCGGACCGCGCCGTGCTTTTGGGAGAGCCCGGCCACGGAGACCCCCGTGACGTGCGGCAGCCGTTCGAGACGGCCGGCGAAGGACCGTACGTCGGAGGCGGTCACCCGCGTGACGGCGCTGATCGGCGTGTGGCCCTGCCCGAGCGGCCCGGGTTTCCTGGGCTTGCCCGCGAAGGAACGCTCGACGAGGACGTGCACGTCGAGCGCCCCGAGCGGGTTCCCGGGGAGACCTTGCTCGACGATCTCGGCGACCCTGCGGCTCTCCGCGCCGGCGGGCAGCGCACGACGGTCCACGCCGCCGAGCTCGGCCTGCGCGTACGGCACCGCCAGCGCCGCCAGCACGGCGGCCGTCGCGGCCAGGTGCGGCAGGACCGCGCGTGGCCGCCACCAGAGCCCAGGGACGATCCGCAGCGCGGCCACGCCCCGGCCGAGCATCCCGAGCAGGGCGGCGGGCACGACCAGCGCGACACCGGTGGCGACGAGCGCCACGGCCGCCGCCACGGGCCCGAACGCGCTCAGGGACGCCCGCGGGAACAGCAGCAGCCCCAGCAGGGCCACGGCCACCGCCGTCCCGGACAGGGCCACGGTACGTCCGGCCGCGCCCAGAGCCCGTTCGCAGGACGCCTCGTCGCCGGGTGTGTCCCCGGCCTGCTCGTCGCCGAGCGCGTCCATGAACGCCTTGACCACGAACACCGCGTACCCGGCGGCCAGCGCGAACCCGAGCACGGCGGCGGCGTACAGCGAGGTGATGGAGATCTCCCCCACCTCGGTGAGCAGCCGCAGCAGCACCACCGTTGCCGCGACGGCGATCAGCCCCGCGAACACCGGCACCGCGGCGGCCACCAGGCTCCCTGACACCAGGCCGAGCAGCGCGAGCAGCACCGGCGCGGCGACGGCCGCGGCGCAGGCCAGGTCGGCGGCGGCCTGCGCGTTGCGCTCGGCCAGCAACGGCACCGGCCCCCCCACCCCGGCGCGCAGGTTCTCGACGCTCCTGAGCCGGTCCGCGATCGCCGCGTAGCGTTCCAGCTCGGCGCCGTCCCTGAGGGTGACCAGCGCGTACGTCGCGTGCCCGTCGCCGGACACCATCGTCTTCGACCCGGTCGTCCAGTACGTGGCCAGCCCGCTCACGTGCGCCGCCGGCAGCCGCCGCAGCGAGTCGTGCACCGCCTTCTTGTACCGGGGATCGCGCACCTTGACCGACGGGTGCCGGTAGAGGACCACCACGTCGGGGGCGCCGTACCACTCCTCGCTCCAGCGAGCGGCGGTCGCCGAGCCGGACCGCGGGTCCTCGGCGCCGCCCGTCATCCGCCCGAACAGGTCCAGCCCCAGCGGCGCGGCGAGGACCGCCCCCACCAGGCTCAGCAGCAGCAGCACACGGGCGATCCGCGTGTACCGCATGGCCGATCCCCTCGCCGACTGCAGGGACCTAGCAAATTACGGGACGGGCAGGCACGATTCTTGCCCGTCTCCGGCACATTCCGGGGGCGCTCTTGTCACCGGCGTGACAAGAAATATTCGCGCGACAACAGCGGGTCAGCCCTGGAGAATGACGTGGTTTGACATCGTGCAGGGGGGCAGCGGGTGCACAGTTACCTAGGCGATCTCGGGTTGCTCCGTGACCGCAGGTTCGCGCTGCTGCTGTCGGCGCGGACGATCTCCATGCTGGGCACCGCGTTCGCGCCCGTGGCCCTGGCGTTCGGCGTGCTCAACCTGCCCGGCGCCACCGCCTCGACGTTGTCGGTCGTGCTCACCGCCGAGTCGCTGCCGATGGTCGTGTTCACCCTGGTCGGCGGTGTGATCGCGGACCGGCTGCCGCGGCATCGGGTGCTGATGGCCGGTGAGTTCCTGATGGCGGCGGGCTTCTTCGCGCTGGGCGTGATGATGCTCACCGGCTGGACCCCGCTGCCCGCGCTGAGCGCGGCGGCGGCGCTGAGCGGCGTGGCCACGGCCGTCACGTTTCCCGCGCTGACCGGCATCATCCCCGAGGTCGTGCCCGAGGACCGGCTGCAGACCGGCAACGCGCTGCTCGGCCTCGGCATGAACGTCTCCCGCGTGGCCGGCGCGGTGCTGGGCGGCGGCACGGTGGTGTTGTTCGGCGGCGGCTGGGCGCTGATGGTGAGCGGCGCGATGTTCACGGTGGCGGGCGTGCTGGTCGCGCTGCTGCGCATGAAGCCGGGCGAGCGGCCGAGCGGCGAGCGGCACTCGGTGCTGGCCGACCTGCGTGACGGGTGGCGGGAGTTCAGCTCGCGGCAGTGGATCTGGGTGGTGGTCGCGCAGTTCTCGCTGATGGTCATGGCCATCCAGGCCGCGCACGGGGTGCTCGGCCCGCTGCTGGCGAAGGAGAGCCTGGGCGGTCCCGCGGCATGGTCGGCGTTCCTGGCGGGCGAGGCCGTGGGGACGATCGCCGGGGTGCTGGTGTCGCTGCGGCTGCGGCCGAAGCGGCCGATCCTGGTGGCCGTGCTGCTCTGCCTGCCGGCCGCGCTGCCGACCGCGCTGCTCGGGCTCGACGCTCCGCTCTGGAGCATCGTGGCGGGGGCGTTCGTGCTCGGCGTGTGTTTCGACGTGTTCGGTGTGTTGTGGATGACCACGATGCAGCGCGAGATCCCGGCCGCGTCGTTGTCGCGGGTCAGCTCGTACGACATGCTCGGGTCCCTGATGTTCGGCCCGATCGGCCTGTTGCTGGCGGGGCCGGCGGCGAGCCTGTTCGGCATCCAGGCGGCGTTGCTGGGGTGCGCGGTCATCGTCGTGTTGTCGACGCTGGCGGCGCTGCTCTCTCCCGGGGTGCGCAACCTGCGCGCCCCGGAGCCGAAGGCGCCGCTGGAGCCGGCCTCACCGTGACCGGAGTCAGGCGCGGAAATGGGCCCGGAAATAGGCATTGGCCCGCGGCTGGAACATCAGGGTCAGCGCGCCGATCACGGCTGCCAGGTGCAGGATCCTCGCGGCGGCGCCGACCACGCCCATCGTGTCCGTCCCGGCCACGGCCTGGCCGATCGAGCCGCCTGCCAGCAGCCATTCGACCGGCTCGATCAGCAGCGAGATCGTGCCGAACACGCCCAGCGTCCCGGCCAGCGCCCAGCGCGCCCAGTTGGCCCCTGTCCTCAGCCGCAGGGCCAGATAGGTCGCCCCGGCGAACACGGCGAGCCGGAAACCGAGGCCGGGCAGCAGCTCGGCGAGCGTGGCCGAGCCCTCGCCGACGATCCCGGAGACGATCAGAACGGCCTCGAACGCGCCCAGCGCCACCGCAGCCAGCCAGAGCGCGGCGGCGCTCTGCACGACGGGCGGCGCCTGGGTGGGCCGAGGAGTGGACTGCCGGGTGATGATGCTCATCGCGGGCTCCCTGTTTGGACGTGGGGACCTCTGAAGTCTCCACCGCGAACACCGCCGCGATCATGCCCGCCATCCCCCGAATGCCAGGTAGGGGTGGCCCTACAGGACTTGGCCGCTGGTCCTCAGCCCGCGCGACGGGGTCCGCTCGTGCAGCCCGAAGCGCGGCTCGGGCGCGTGGTCGCCGTCGAGCACGCCCGCCACATAGCCGGCCAGCGCGGGCCCGTGCTTGAACCCGTGCCCCGAGTCCCCGCCGAACAGCCACACGCCCGGCGACACCTCGTTGACGATCCACTCGGCGTCCGGCGTGAGCGCGTACTGGCACACCTGGCTGAACAGCACCGGAGCCCGCGCCAGCGAGGGAAACCTGCGCAGCAGGTAGGCGCGGGCCCGCTCGACACCGGCCGCGTCCACCTCCCGCGAGCCGTGTTCGGGCTCGTACGGCTCCCCTTCCGCGTCGGAGGTGGCCTTCATCCCCACCCCGTCCACGTCGCCGTGCCCGTAGGCGGAGGCCCCGTGGTCCACCCAGGCGGGCGTCTCGGGGACGGACCACGCGGACGGCACCGCGAAGTGCAGCGTGTCCTGCTTCGTCACGGAAACCGGCACGTCGAAGAGCGCGGGCAACCACGCGCCGCACGCCCACACCACCCGGTCGGCGTGCCGCACCTCGCCGTCGATCTCGACGGCGGCCTGGTACGGCGCCGCATCGCCCGCCACGGGCACCACCCGTGCCCTGACCAGCCGGACCCCGGACGCCACGGCCAGGGCGGCGGTCACCTGGGTCGCCCGCCGGGCCCTGAGCACGCCCGCGTGCGGCTCCCAGAGCAGGAAGCGGAGGTCGTCGGCGCGCAGGTCGGGGAAGAACCGGCCGCCGTCGGACGGGTCCAGCAACTCACACGGGATGTCCAGATTTTTCAGCACCTGGGCGCTTCTGTGCTCCCACCCGTCGGTCGTCCTCGCGAACCAGACCATGCCGGCCTCGTGGTACAGCTCCTCGCCGGCCCGTTCCTCCAGCCTGCGCCAGCCGTCCCTGGCCTGCCAGGCGAGCCTGGTGTACCAGGCGTCGTCACCGTGCGAGCAGCGCAGGAGCCGGGTCTCACCGGCGCTGGACTGCCGGACGTGCCCCGGCCTGTGCTGCTCGACGAGCGTCACCCGCCAGCCGGTTTCGGCCAGCCGCAACGCCAGCGATGACCCCCATATGCCCGCTCCGACCACAATGACCGATTTCATGACACCAGGTGACCGCAAAAGGCACGTGCCCGCAAGGCTCAGCCGACGATGATCCGGACCACCACGCCGGCGCAGTTGCCCGCCACACAGATCCGTACCGGAACCTCGAAGACGCCCGGAGCCGCGGGGACGCCGCCCACCCGGCCGTCGGGCCCGATGCTCACGCCCGCGGGCAGCCTGGCCTGGTCGGTCACCGTGAACGTCGGGAGCACGCCGTCCGGGCCGCCCTCGACGCCGATCTCGCCGTCGAGCGGGACGCCCGCCCCGCCGTGGAAGATCAGCTCGCGCGGCTCCCACGGTTCATAGCCGAGCACCACGAGGGTCAGCTCCTGCTCCCGGCACGACCGTCCCGAGCAGATCTCGACGGGGGCGGCGAAGGTTCCGGAGCGCCGCGGCGTGCCGTGCAGCAGGCCGCTCCCGTCGACCCGGATTCCGGCCGCGAGGTGGCCGGGACGGAACGTGACGCCCTCGGCGGTGGGCAGCAGGCGCCGGCGCACCTCGATGCCCTGGGTGAGGTGGAAGGTGTCCTCGACCAGGCTCTCGCCCGCCTGGTCGTACGAGGTCCCGCTGGACGCGCCGGCCCCCCGGCCAGTGAACGGAGTCCCAGTGGAGGTGGACACCGCGGGGGCGGGCGCGCACATGGTCAGAACGGCAATCAGAAGCAGCGACCTCTGCCGCATCGTCACCCCCAGGCTCTTCCCCCGCGATACGTACCCTCGCGTGTTCATGGCCTCACTCCGTTCGGAGGGCTCGATAATCGGTCGCATGGCCGCTGAATCCGCCCAGACCTTGGAGCGCGGGCTGCGCCTGCTGCGCCTGCTCGCCGACGGCAAGAACGGCCGCACGCCGACCGAGCTGAGCGCCGAGCTGTCGCTGAGCCGTCCCGTGGTCTACCGGCTGCTGACGACGCTGATGAACGAGGGGTTCGTCCGCAGGGACGCCGACGGCCGGGTGCACCTGGGGTTCGGGGTGCTGGTGCTGGCGCAGGCCGTGCAGCCGCTGCTGCGTGCGGCGGCGATGCCGGCGCTGCGGCGGCTGGCCGAGGAGGTGGGCGCGACCGCGCACCTGACCGTGGCCGAGGGCGACGACGGGCTGGCCGTGGCGGTGGTGGAGCCGTCCTGGACCGACATGCACGTGGCCTACCGCGAGGGCTCGCGCCATTCGCTGGCGAAAGGTGCGGCGGGGCGGGCGATCCTGGGGTTGCGCGAGGGCCGCGACGACTATTTCGTCACGGAAGGGCAGTTGCAGGAGGGTGCGCGGGGTGTCGCCGCGCCCGTCACCGGGCTGTCCTGGCTTGAGGCGTCGGTGGGGGTGGTGACGTTCGGGCCGCTGGAGGTGTCCACGGGGCCGCGGGTGGTGGCGGCGGCTGCCGAGCTGGCCGCGGCCCTGGGTTGACATCTCCAGACCGATGGCGGACGGTTGTCGCGTATAGAGGACACTGCCGTCCGATTAACGGACATTATGGAGGGGCGGATGCCGTACTACCGGGTCGTTGGGGAGGTGCCGCGCAAGCGGCACGTGCAGTTCAGACGGCCGGACGGCGGTCTCTACGCCGAGGAGCTCATGGGCGAGGAGGGCTTCTCGTCCGACTCCTCGCTGCTCTACCACCGCCACCTGCCCACCGCCGTCGTCAAGGCGGAGGCGGTCACGCCCACGGCCGACGCACGTCTCGAACCCAACCTGCCCCTCTCGCCCCGCCACTTCCGCACGCAGGAGCTGTCCAGCGCGGGCGACCTCGTCGCCGGCCGCATGCTGCTGGCCGGCAACGGCGACGTCCGGTTGTCGTACGCCACCAGCGACCGGCCGAGCGAGCTCTACCGCAACTCCATGGGCGACGAGTGCGTCTACGTCCAGCGCGGCACCGTGCGCTTCGAGTCCACGTACGGCGTGATCGAGGCAGGCGAGGGCGACTACGTCGTCATCCCGACCGGCACCATCCACCGCTGGGCGCCCGAGGGCCAGGTCAGCGTGCTGGCCATCGAGGCGGGCGGGCACGTCAGGCCGCCCAAGCGCTATCTTTCGCAACACGGGCAGTTCCTGGAGCACGCACCCTACTGCGAGCGCGACCTGCGCGCCCCGGCCGAGCCGCTCGTCGTGGAGGGCGAGGAGGTGCCGGTGCTCGTGCGCACGCGCGGCGGGCTGACCCGGCTGGTCTACCGCAACCATCCCTTCGACGTGGTCGGCTGGGACGGCTGCCTCTATCCGTTCGCGTTCAACATCAACGACTTCGAGCCGATCGTGAAGAAGACGCACGCGCCGCCGCCGGTGCACCAGACGTTCGAGGGGCCGGGGTTCGTGGTGTGCTCGTTCTGCCCGAGGCCGCTCGACTACCACCCCGAGGCCATCCCGATCCCGTACAACCACCACAACGTCGACTCCGACGAGTTCATGTTCTACGCGGGCGGCGACTACTCCGCGCGCAAGGGGTCCGGCATCGACGTCGGCTCGATCTCGCTGCATCCCGCCGGGTTCACGCACGGGCCACAGCCCGGCGCGGTCGAGGCGGTGATCGAGGCGGTCGGGCGCGGCGTCACGACGACGAGCGAGATGGCCGTGATGGTCGACACGTTCCGCCCGCTCGACCTCGGCCCCGGCGCGCTGGCCTGCGAGGATCCCGGCTACGCCTGGACTTGGGCACGATGAGCATCTACACGGCACTGATCGACGACGCGGGCCTGTTCCCGCCGACGTCGCTGCACATGGACGAGGCCCTGTCCCGCCACCGGCGCGACCTGGAGGGCGGCTGCCCGGTCCTCACGCACCGCTTCCTCTGCCCGGCCAGCCGGCTCTACCGGCTGCGCGGCATGGCGTTCCGGCCGCAGCGGATCGGCCTCATCGTCGACACCGACGAACTGCCCGCCTTCGACGACCTGCCCGTGGACATCGTCGAGATCCGCGCGCCCGCCGACACCCCGGTCGGCGTGGTGGCGGCCCGGCTGTCCCTGCCGCAGGGGGTGCGGCTCTTCGTCGAGGTCCCGCCGAACAGGGTGGCCTTCGACCCGCCCGCCGGGGTGGGGCTGAAGGTACGCTGCGGCGGCGCGTCGCCTGAGGACTTCCCGCCGGTCGAGCACCTCGCGGCGTTCATCAGGTCGTGCGTGGAGCACGGCATCCCGTTCAAGGCCACGGCCGGGCTGCACCACGCGGTACGCCACTTCGACCCCTCGCTCGGCGTCGACCGGCACGGCTTCCTCAACCTGCTGGTGGCGGTCTGCGAGACCGTGGAAGGGCGCGACCCCGGGCCGGCGCTGCGCACCACCGACGTCGGCCATCTCGTACGCCTGGCGCGGTCCGTGACCGAGGACACCGCGAAGCGCGCCCGCGAGCTGCTGGTGAGCTACGGCTCGTGCAGCACCGGCACGCCCGTCGCGGACCTGCGCGCACTCGGACTCGTGGAGGTGAACGCGTGAGCTGGGGAGTCGACAACCTGCCCTACGGGGTCTTCTCCTGCCCGGGACAGGCGCCCAGGGTCGGCGTACGGTACGGCGACAAGGTGCTCGACCTGGCGCCGGCGCTGCACGACGAGGTGTTCGCCGCCCCCACGCTCAACCCGTTCATGGCCAGGGGCCGCGCCGCCTGGCACGACACCAGGACCCTGATCCAGAACAAACTGACCGGCGACGTCTCGGTGACGGAGGCGCACCTGATCCCGCTGGAGCAGGTGAGTCTGCATCTGCCGTTCGAGGTCGCCGACTACGTCGACTTCTACGCCTCGATCGACCACGCGAGCAACCTCGGCAAGATCCTCCGCCCCGGCGACGAGCCGCTGAAGCCCAACTGGCGGCATCTACCGGTCGGCTACCACGGCAGGTCGGGCACCGTCGTCGTGTCGGGCACCCCGGTCAGGCGCCCGCACGGCCAGCTCGGCGCGGGGGTGTTCGGGCCGTGCGGGAAGCTCGACATCGAGGCCGAGCTGGGGTTCGTGGTGGGCGTGCCGTCCGGCCACGGCTCGCCCGCGGGGGCGTTCGAGGAGCACGTGTTCGGGGTGACGCTGGTCAACGACTGGAGCGCGCGCGACATCCAGGCCTGGGAGTACGTGCCGCTCGGGCCGTTCCTGGGCAAGTCGTTCGCCACGTCCGTCTCCCCGTGGGTCACGCCGCTGGAGGCGCTGCCCAGGATCCCCGGCCGAGCCCAGGACCCCGAGCCTGCCGCCTACCTGCGCAGGCAGGGCGACTGGGGGCTCGACATCACGCTGGAGATCGTGCTCAACGGCGAGACCGTGTCGCGGCCCCCGTACGCGGCGATGTACTGGACGCCCGACCAGATGCTCGCGCACATGACCGTGAACGGCGCCTCGCTGCGCACCGGAGACCTGTTCGCCAGCGGCACGATCTCGGGTCCCGAACGCGGCGAGCGGGGTTCGCTCACCGAGCTGACGTGGAACGGCGCCGACCCGATCAAGCTGGCCAGCGGCGAGACCCGCACCTTCCTGCAGGACGGCGACACCGTGACGATCCGGGCGACGGCCGGCGACCTGACGTTGGGGGAGGTTTCCGGAACCGTCCGATAAGTCACTCCGCGTGCATGCATGCTGACACACCGCTACCCTGGGGAACCCCTCTCAACCCTCGGAAAGCAGGAGTGACATGCGGCGTGTCATGGTGACCGTTGTCGCCTTCCTCCTGGTCTGCGGCTGCGCGTCGTTCCCGGCCGAGACCTCGCCCGCCCCGCCGGTGGTGCGCGTGTGGCCGCCCCTCGACGCCCAGCGCGCCCGCACCGACCGCGGGCTGGTGATCAAGGTGCGGGGCGGCGCGCTCACTCAGGTCATGGTCCACGAACGCGGCGAGCCCGTGCCCGGCGGGCTCGACCGATCGCGCACGGTCTGGCGCTCCGACTGGACACTCAAACCCGCGGCCGAATACACGGTGAGCGCCACGGCCACGGTCGCCGGCGGCCCCACGACGGTGGCGCTCGGCCGCTTCCGCACCCGCGCGGCCGGGCGCACGTTCAAGGTGGCCGCCACCGCCCCGCTCCCCGGAGAGACGGTCGGCACGGGCATGCCGATCATCATCGGCTTCGACACCCCCGTCGAAGACCGGGCGGCCGTCGAGCGCGCGATCGAGGTCACGGCCGAGCACCCGGTGGAGGGCGCGTGGCGGTGGACCAGCGACACGCGGATGGTCTACCGTCCCCGGGAGTTCTGGGCGCCCCGGCAGCGGGTCACCGTCACGGCGCACCTGGCGGGCGTCCGCGCGGCCGACGGTCTTCACGGCACGGTCGACTCCACGTTCGTCTTCACCGTGGGCCGCTCGCAGACCAGTACGATCGACACCAGGACACACCAGATGGTCGTCCGCCGCGACGGCCAGATCGTGCAGCGCATGGCCATCAGCGCCGGCATGGCCACCACTGACGAATACACCACGACCAGCGGCATCCACCTGACCATGGACAAAGGCAATCCGGTCCGCATGGTTTCACCGGGCCGTGACGAGGGCGAGCCCGGCTTTTACGACATGATGATCGAGCATGCCGTACGCATTTCCGACACCGGCGAATACGTGCACGCCAAGGACAACCTCTGGGCGCAGGGCCGGGAAAACGTCAGCCACGGGTGCATCAATTCCCGGCCAGACCAGGCGGAGTGGTTCTACACCACCACCCTGCGCGGCGATCCGGTCGTCATCACGGGCACCGACCGCACCCTCGAATGGGACAACGGGTGGGGTTTCTGGCAACTGCCGTGGGAAAAATGGCGGAAAGGGAGCACGACACCTGACCCAAGCGATCGACACGGCGAAACCATGGGTGCCGCAAGGGTGAATCCAGGACTACCTTAGAGCTAGGGGAACACCCGCCGGTGCAGGCCCGTTATTCTAGTAGGAGGGCCGGACATGGATGAATGGATCATCTGGGTAATCCTCGCTGTCGTCCTGGGCGTGGCCGAAATTTTCACGCTCACGGCCTCGCTCGGGCTCCTTGGTGCGGCTGCTCTCCTGACCGCCGCCACCGCGGCGCTGGGCTTGCCCGTTCCCCTGCAGTTGCTGTTCTTCGCCGCTTCGTCGGCGGCCGGCCTGCTGGTGCTCAGGCCCATCGCGATGCGCCATATCAAGCAGCCGGCGCTGCAACGATTCGGGGTGGAAGCACTCGTCGGCAAGCCCGCCTATGTGGTCTCGGAGGTAACGGGCCGTGACGGTCGCGTGCGCGTCGGGGGTGAGGAGTGGTCCGCACGCGCATACGACGAAACCCTGGTGATCCCCACAGGGGCGACCGTCGACATCATCGAGATCGAAGGGGCGACAGCCCTCGTCTATCCCCGGGAGTGACTCATGGATCCGCTCTTGCTGGTCGGCATCTTCATCATACTTTTCGCGGTGTTCACCGTGCTCAAAGCCGTGCGGATCATCCCGCAGGCGCGGGCGCGCAACGTGGAGCGGCTCGGCCGTTACCACCGCACTCTCAAGCCCGGCCTCAACTTCGTCATCCCCTACATCGACCGCGTCTACCCCATGATCGACCTTCGGGAGCAGGTCGTCTCCTTCCGCCCTCAGCCCGTCATCACCGAGGACAACCTGGTCGTCGAGATCGACACCGTCCTCTACTTCCAGGTCACCGACCCGCGCGCGGCGGCGTACGAGATCGCCAACTACATCCAGGCCGTCGAGCAGCTCACCGTCACGACGCTGCGTAACGTCGTCGGCTCCATGGACCTGGAGAAGACCCTGACCTCCCGCGACACCATCAACAGCCAGCTGCGCGGCGTCCTCGACGAGGCCACCGGCAAGTGGGGGCTGCGCGTCAACCGCGTCGAGATCAAGGCCATCGACCCGCCGAAGACCATCAAGGACGCGATGGAGAAGCAGATGAGGGCCGAGCGCGACAAGCGCGCCGCCATCCTCAACGCCGAAGGCCAGCGGCAGTCGCAGATCCTCACCGCCGAAGGCGAGAAGCAGAGCCGCGTCCTGCGAGCCGAGGGCCAGCGCGCGGCCGCCATCCTGGAGGCCGAGGGCCAGTCTCGCGCCATCGACCAGGTCTTCCAGGCCGTCCACCGCAACGACCCCGACCCCAAGCTGCTGGCCTACCAGTACCTCCAGGTGCTGCCGCAGCTCGCTCAGGGTGACGGCAACACGTTCTGGGTGATCCCGAGCGAGGTCACGTCGGCGCTGCAGGGGGTGTCGAAGGCGTTCACGGAGGCCCTGCCGAAGTCGACGGCCACCCGCGAGGACATGCCGGACAGCTCGGCCGCGGAGGAGGAGGCCGCCAAGGCCGCGGAGGCCGCGGCCGAGGCCGTGGCCGACGCCCAGGAGGCCGAGAGCCCGAAGGGGCCGCGTCAGCTCACGCAGGGCGCCCGGGAGCCTGCCCCGTTCCCCGACCTGGACAAGAAGCCGACGGAGGCCGAGCGCTGAGGCTTTCGATCAAGGAGCGTCGCTCCGGGGCGGCCGGCAGGTCAGTTGAGGGGTGAAGCCGACCGCCACCGGATCACGAGGCGATCTCGTAGATGCGAGCCACCTGGGCCTGCCGATGGGCGTCGCGCGCCCGGCAGGCCAGTTTGACCGCCGCGTCGGCGATGACGATGTCGCGGTTCGCCGGAGCGATGTCATCGCCCATCTTGGTGCGCAGCCACTCTGAGATCTCGGCCCAGGAGTAGAGGCTGATGTGGTCAGCCTCGATCAGCGGCTTCGGGAAACCACCGGGGCCGCGCTGGCCCGCGGCGAGCTGCCGGAGGCTGGCCTGTGTGCGGCCTCCGTGACGGCGCGCCGCGTCTCCCAGCGTCACCCCGTCGTCGTGGCCGACGCCGGTGGCCCAGAGACCGGGGACCGTCCTGATCTGGATGAGCACGGATGCGATCGCGTCCAGCAAGGTCTCCGCCTCGCGGTCGCACATGACGTAGGTCCTGCCATCTTTGAGGCTCGAAACGCTGCAGTCATCGAGACCGGCCTCGAACAGGGCGTCCAGCTCCTTATCTGTGGCTGCGCGATTCAGGGTGACGCGGAAGTCCCACGTGATCATGACCTCTCCTCGTTCTTTGCGCACTCCGCGTGCTCGCTGACCCATCGGAGAATGCGCTTCGCGTGGTTGCCCGGGTTGCGCGGCGTGCACCAGACTGACTGCGCAGGGTCACCGCAGGCGCATTCGATCCATCCCCAGCGGTGACCGTTGTGGCTTTCCACCACGGTCAACCACTCGAACTTGCGGATCACCCTGAGGGCCGCATTGATCTCGTTGTGCTGATGTCTTCCTCTACTGACCATGTACCAACTTTGCAACAGTGTTGCACGGTTAGTACGGCGATTCCAACCCTGGCGTTCCAGCCAACGCACAACAACGCCCGCCACACGATCTTCTCGTGTGGCGGGCGCCAAGGTCCTGGGATCAGTGCATCAGAGGCGCGTCCGTCGTGTCCACCAGCTCGCACCCGGCGATCGGATCCTGCCCCACCCGGGCCCAGATCCCCGCGACGACCCCGCCGTCCTTCTCCGAAACGCTGAACTCCAGAACCCCCGTCCGCCCCTCGCCGATCACTCGCGGGTCGATGGTGAAGCCCTGCCCCATCCGATCTTCGGGCGGCGGGAACACCGCCAGCGGCGCCTCCTCCTTGCTCAGGAAGTGGCTGCTGCGCGGCTGAGGGCTGCACTTCTTACCCATGGGGATGTAGGTCACCACCACGTTCGCTCCCATGGCGCGCAGGTCCTTCTGGAGCTGCTCGGGATTCTTGACCTCGTTGATGGTGATGTCGATGAGGCCGTCAGGACGCTTTTCCACCGCGTACGCGGGGCTGCCGCCGAAGAGCAGCGGCACGGCCACCGCGGCGGCCGCCGCCAGGCCCAGGACGGGCGCCAGCACGGCGAGGCGCGGGACCCTCCGCTTCGCAGGCTTGTCGATCTCGGTCATGACGAACTCCTTGAGCAGTCGGCGACGGCCCTCGGGAAGATCACGTTCGGCCGGCCAGTTCATCGGATCTCCTCCTTGTCGGGGCCTCTGTCACCTACTACCTGTCGGCCCGTCGGCGGCGGTTCCCCCGCGGCGGCGAGTTTCTTGCGGGCCCGCGACAGCCGCGACTTCACCGTGCCGACCGGGACGCCCAGCGCTTCGGCCGCCTGGGCGTAGCCGAGGCCCGCCCAGACGCACAACGCGAACACGTCCTGCTCCTGGCGGCGCAGCCGGCCGTACGCCGCACGCACCGCGGCCAGCCGTTCGGCGTCCTCGATCCGGCCCGCCACCTCGTCGGCGAAGTCGGGCACCGACTCGCCTCTGGGCAGCCTGGCCAGGGCGTCGTCGTGCCTGCGGGCGGCCCTGCGCATGTTGCGGGTCACGTTGGTGGCGATGCCCAGGAGCCACGGCCTCAGGGAGCCGCCGTCGGGGTCGATGCGCCCGCGTAACCGCCAGGCTTCGAGGAACGTCAGCGCCGTCACGTCCTCGGCCGTGGACCAGTTGGCGGTCAGGCGGAAGGCGTGGTTGTACACGGCCTTGGAGCACTCGTCGAAGAGCTCACCGAAAGCCGCCCTGTCTCCATCCCGGATCCGGGTGCGTATATCCACATATATCTACTGTCCGCCCGCCTACTCCGGTTCCACCTGCCCGCGGTCGAAGTACTCGGCCAGTTCGGGGGCGAGGTCCGGCACGTCGTACGGCATGCCGCCGTTGCGCAGCGACATCGTCGCCATGTAACCGGCCGCCACGCTCATCCGCGCCGCCACCGGCGAGGTGTCCGTCAGGCCGCCGTCCCTGGCGAACCGGAGGAACTCCGCCACGATCTCGGCGTCCGCGCCCCCGTGCGTGCCCTGCGCGGCGGGCACCTTGTACGTGATGTCGCCGTCGCCCCGGTAGCCCGTGGGCCCCGCGTTCCACACCCTGACCGTGTCGCCAGGACCGTCACCGAAGTTCTCCAGGCGGCCCTCGGTGCCGATGACCGTGTAGTTGCGCACGTAGTCGGGCGTGAAGTGGCACTGCTGGTAGGCGGCGATGACGCCGTTGTCGAGGCGCATGTTCATGACGGAGACGTCCTCGACGTCCACCACGTGGTGCAGGTCCCGATGCTCCGACGGTGGCCAGGTGTAGTCCTGGAGCCAGCCGTCCGGCCGTGGTGTGCCGGGGTCGCGGCGCGGCAGGTCGCCGTAGAGCATCAGGTCGCCGAAGGCGTTGACCCTGGTGGTGTAGCCGCCCGCGAGCCAGTGGATCACGTCGAGGTCGTGCGCCGCCTTCTGCAGCAGCAGCCCGGTGGTCCTAGTGCGGTCGGCGTGCCAGTCCTTGAAGTAGTAGTCGCCGCCGTAGGAGACGAAGTGGCGCACCCAGACGGTCTTCGGTTCGCCGATGACGCCCTTGCGGATGATGTCGCGCATCAGGCGGACCACGCCCATGTGGCGCATGTTGTGGCCGACGTACAGGCGGGTGCCGGTGCGCCGGGCGGCGCGCAGGATGCGGTCGGCGCCCTCCACGGTGATGGCCAGCGGCTTCTCCAGGTAGACGGCCTTGCCCGCCTCCAGGCTGTCGATGGCGATGCGCTCGTGCGTGTCGTCCGGCGTCATCACGACGACCGCGTCGAGGTCGTCCCTGCCGAGCAGCTCGTGGTGGTGCTCGGTCAGCAGCTCCGCTTCGAAGCGGCCGGCCTGTCTCTTGAGCACCGCCGGGTCGGCGTCGCACAGGGCGGCCACCACCGAGCCCTTGCCGGGGCGGTGGGCCGCCAGGGCGAGGCTCGTGCGCAGGCCGAGCCCGATGACGCCGATACGCAGGTCGTTCACGAGTGTTCCTTCCGAAGGCGGTCGAAATAGTACAGGGCGCCTGCAACCGGTCGGCGGCGTGAAGCTGTGCTGTGGGGGCACTTAAGAAACCCTCGATGGACACGCTCGAAGGGGAACGGGCACAGTGCGTTACTGATGGTCCGACGTAGGGGGACGCGCATGAAAGCGCTGGTCAAGGAGCGGGACGAACCCGGCCTCGCGCTGGTGGACGTGCCGGAGCCGGAGGTGGGATCCGGCGAGGTGAAGATCCGGGTCCTGCGGACCGGCATCTGCGGCACCGACCTGCATATCCGGAAATTTGATGATTGGGCGCGGCATACCCTGAAACCTCCGTTGATCGTGGGTCATGAGTTCTCCGGCCACGTGGTCGAGGTGGCGCCGGACGTCGAGGACATCACCGCCGGCGACCTCGTCAGCGGCGAGGGCCACCTCGTCTGCGGCAAGTGCCGCAACTGCATGGCCGGCCGCAGGCACCTGTGCCGCAACACGATCGGGCTGGGCGTCCACAGGGACGGCGCGTTCGCCGAGTACGTCACCCTGCCCGCCTCGAACGTCTGGGTGCACCGCATCCCCGTCCATCCCGACGTGGCCGCCATCTTCGACCCGTTCGGCAACGCCGTCCACACCGCGCTCTCGTTCCCCCTGGTCGGCGAGGACGTCCTGATCACCGGCGCGGGCCCGATCGGGCTCATGGCGGCGGCCGTGGCCACCCACGTCGGCGCGCGCAACGTGGTGATCACCGACGTCAGCGACGAGCGGCTCGACCTGGCCCGCAAGCTCGGCGTCTCGCTCGCGCTCAACGTCTCCAGGTCCTCGATCACCGAGGGCATGCGCCGGCTCCACCTGCGCGAGGGCTTCGACGTGGGGCTGGAGATGTCCGGCAACCCGGCGGCGCTCCGCGACATGATCGCCGGCATGACCCACGGCGGCAAGATCGCCATGCTCGGGCTGCCCGCCGAGGAGTTCGCCGTCGACTGGGCCACCGTCGTGACCTCCATGATCACGATCAAGGGCGTCTACGGCCGCGAGATGTACGAGACCTGGTACAACATGTCCGTGCTGCTGGAGAAGGGCCTCGACCTCTCCCCCGTGATCACCGACCGTTTCCCTTACCACGACTTCGACGCCGCCTTCGACACGGCCGCCAGCGGCCGCACGGGCAAGGTCATTCTGGACTGGAGCGCAACGCCGGCCGAAGCGGCCACGACCACCGACAGGAGCGCCTGATGTTCACGAACGTGCGCGAGCAACTGCGTACGACGCTCGACGAGATCACCGAGGCCGGGCTGCTCAAGCCCGAGCGCGTGATCAGCACCCCGCAGAGCTCCCAGGTGAGCGTGGCAGGCCGCGAGGTGCTGAACTTCTGCGCCAACAACTACCTGGGCCTGGCCGACGACCCCACGGTGGTCGAGGCCGCCAAGGAGGCGCTCGACCGGTGGGGGTTCGGGATGGCGTCCGTACGCTTCATCTGCGGCACCCAGGAGGTGCACAAGGAGCTCGAATCCCGCCTGTCCGACTTCCTCGGCATGGAGGACACCGTCCTCTACAGCTCCTGCTTCGACGCGAACGGCGGTGTCTTCGAGACGCTGCTCGACGCCCAGGACGCGGTGATCTCCGACGCGCTCAACCACGCCAGCATCATCGACGGCATCCGGCTCTCCAAGGCCAAGCGCTTCCGGTACGCCAACCGCGACATGGCCGAGCTGGAGGCCAGGTTGAAGGAGGCGTCGGAGGCGCGGCGGCGGCTGATCGTGACCGACGGCGTGTTTTCCATGGACGGCTATCTCGCGCCGTTGCGTGACATCTGCGACCTGGCCGAACGGTACGACGCCATGGTGATGGTCGACGACTCGCACGCCGTCGGCTTCGTGGGGCCCACCGGGCGCGGCACACCCGAGCTGCACGGCGTCACCGACCGGATCGACATCATCACCGGCACGCTGGGCAAGGCGCTCGGCGGGGCGAGCGGCGGCTACGTCTCGGCCCGCAAGGAGATCTGCGAGCTGCTGCGCCAGCGTTCGCGCCCGTACCTGTTCTCCAACTCGCTCGCGCCCGTCATCGCCGCCGCGTCGCTGCGCATCCTCGACCTGCTGGAGACCTCGAACGACGCCCGCGAGCGGCTGCGCGCCAACACCCTCCGTTTCCGCGCCGAGATGACCGAGGCCGGGTTCGCCATCCTGCCCGGCGACCACCCGATCGTGCCCGTGATGATCGGCGACGCCGCCGAGGCGGGCGCCCTGGCCGAGCGCCTGCTCGACCTCGGCGTCTACGTGATCGGCTTCTCCTACCCCGTCGTGCCGCACGGGCAGGCCAGGATCCGCGTCCAGCTGTCGGCCGCGCACTCGGAGGAGGACGTCGACCGCGCGATCCAGGCCTTCATCCAGGCCCGCGGCTGAGCCGCATCCGCACCCGCGCGGACGCCGTCCTCGACGCGCGACGGGGGCCGGGCGGGGGTGCTGGGCACCGAGGTGGACGTCGCGGCCTGTGACGTGGCCGGCCGCAGTATTCTCGCTGCGTGATAGACACGCGGCGGCTGCGTACGCTGCGCGCGGTGGCCGACCACGGCACGGTCACCGCCGCGGCGGCGGCGCTGCACCTCACGCCTTCGGCCGTGTCCCAGCAGCTCGCCGCCCTGGAACACGAGGTGGGCCACCGCCTGCTCACGCGTGACGGGCGCGGCGTGCACCTGACCGCGGTCGGCAAGATCATGATCGCCCACGCCAACGAGGTCCTCGCCCAGCTCGAACGAGCCGAGGCCGAGGTGGCCGCGTACACCACGGGTGAGGCGGGCGAGGCGACCGTGGCCTGCTTCGCCACCGCGATCAGCGCGGTCCTCGCCCCAGCGATCACCGCCCTGCGCACCACCTCCCCCGGCCTGCGCGTACGCGTGCTCGACGCCGAGGGCGACCAGAGCCTGGCCATGCTCCTCGACGGGGAGGTGGACCTGGCGATCGCGGTGGAATACCGGGACGCGCCCGACGCCTCCGACCGCCGATTGTCGCGCATGCCGCTGTACGCGGAGCCGTTCGACCTGGTCCTCCCCCGCGACCATCCCTTGGCCGGGTCGGCCACCCTGGAGTCGCTCGCCTCCGAGACGTGGATCGGCCCCTATCCGGGCAATCCGGTGCACGACGTGATCGCGTTCGCCTGCCGGCAGGCGGGTTTCACGCCGGACCTGGCCCACTGCTCCGACGACTTCCGCGCCGTGGTCGCCCTGGTGGGCGCGGGCGCGGGGGTGGCTCTCGTGCCCCGGCTGGCGCTACGCGACATGGCGCTGCCCGGGGTCGTCGTACGCCACACGCCAGGGCCGGAACGCCGCGTCTTCGCCGCCGCACGCCGCGGCGCCGACTCCCACCCCCTCCTGCACCCGCTCCTGTCGGAGCTCCGCACAATCTCCGACTCCCTCGGAACAGAGTGAAACACATCTCCTTATCCGGACATCTCCTCAGATGTGTTCACCCACCGGAAGGAAATCACATGGGGCCACCCGAGCCCGAGAAACGTTTCGAGGAGATCTACACGGCGCACTATCCCGCCGTCGCCACCTACGTCAGGCGGCGGGCCGGCTCGCCTGACGACATCGCGGATGTGATCGCGGAGACGTTCACCACGGCCTGGCGCCGCCTGAATGACGTGCCCGGCGGGGACGGGACCAGGCTCTGGTTGTACGGCGTCGCCAGACGCGTGCTCGCCAACCACTTCCGCGCCGAGGAACGCAGGACGGCGCTGAGCACCCGGCTCCGCGACGAGGTCGCCACCTGGACCGAGCCGATCGCCGAGCACGACGCCGCGTACAAGGCGTTCGGCCGGCTCCCGGACGACGACCGGGAGCTGCTCTCTCTTGTCGCCTGGGAAGGCCTCAGCGGGCCCGAGATCGCAAAGGTGCTCGGCTGCTCGCGCGGAGCCGCCCGGCTCCGACTGCACCGCGCCCGCAGGCGGCTCGCCAAGGAGCTGGCCGTTCTCGATCCCGACCTCACCGACTACGGCCGGCGTGCCGTCTCCCTCGCGGAAGGCCAGTCATGAACCAGAACATGGATCACGTCGTCACCCGATTCGCGGCTCCGCCCGTAACCGAGACCGGCGAGGGCGCCCGCGAGCTCATGCACGCGATCATGGCGACGGAACCCCCGCCCGCCAAGGCCCGCAGGCGGCCGAACCGGCGGCTCGCCGTCGCCGCGGGCGCTGTGCTGACCGGCGCCGTCATGGCGGCGACCTGGGTGCTGCCGACCTCCTCCGCCTCGGCGCTCGACATCGAGGAGAAGAACGGCTACTACGTCATCCAGATCAAGGACCTCTACGCCAATCCCGAGATCTACGAGACCCAGCTGAAGGACCACGGGCTCGACGTCACGCTGAAGGTGAAGCCGGTCACCGCCGCCTTCGAGGGCCAGGTCTTCCCCACGTCGCCGGACCACAAGTACATCACCGACATCAAGGGCATCTACCCGCCCGGCCCGTGCGACAAGTTGGACGGCTGCGCCATCGGCGTGAAGATCCCCGTCGGCTACACGGACACCGTCGACATCAGAGTCGGCAGGAAGGCGCGGCCGGGCGAGAAGTACACCAGCATCACCTCGTTCGACGCCAAGGGAGAGCCCATGGAGTGCGTCCCCTACCACAACAAGACCGTCGCGGAAGTACGGGACCTGTTGAAGGAGCGCGGGGTGCGCATCGGGAACTTCGTCATCGACGACCCCGACAGCGACGATCCCCAGGACTTCACCGAAGCGAGTTCCGCACCCGACTCCTTGCTCGTCACCGGCGGTGCCCTACGTGAACCCGGGGTGACCAGCCTTCACGTCTCCTCTGTTCCAACGCCCGGCGACGTGGTCGAGAGGCGCTACAGGAAGAACGGCTGCCCCACGTCCTGATCTCAGGATGCGCCGTGCCGGCGGGGGCCGGCACGGCGGGGCCTTCCAGCCGCTGCGACCAACGCGGGCAGATTCCACGTCGGCCCGTCTGGACGACCGAGCCACACCCACTGCCTCTCAGGTGTCACCGTGAGACCGAAGCCGGGTCGGTCGGGCGGCCGCCTCCTGCCACGTCTCGATGGCCTTCTCCACCGCATCCCAGAGGCGAACAGGCCCGTGCTGATACACCGTCCACCCGCCTGTGGACTCCGGCCGGCCCTTTCCGTGGCGGCGGGATGATTGACGTAGCGGCAGTTCGGCAGGATCGACGCGTTGCCGGTGTCCTGGGTGATGCTGTTCGCCGGAGGGCTCGTGCTCAACCCGGCGCTCACCACGTCGTCGCTGCTGGTGGACGAGTACGCGCCTGACCGCAGACCGGGCCCTTGTTCAGGACCGGGCCAGCCTGAGCGCGTCGGTGAAGCGGGCGTACCTGTCCAGCTCCGCTTCCACCGGATCCAGCACGAGATCCTTGCCGACCTGGCCGATGGCCGCGCGCAGGGCCCGGGACGTACGGCGGGCTCTGCGCCTGCCACCGGCCCAGGCGGCCAGCCTCGACAACAGCGCGATCAGCACGCCCGCCAGCGCGCCTCCCACCAGCAGCACCGTCGGCCACGGCACCACACCGGCGGTCGGGAGCGGTGGCTGCGGCAGGCGCAGGTAGTCCATCCCGAACAACACGCCCAGCCACAGCGCGCCGGTCACCATGGTCGCGAACACCAGCCACTGCAGGGCGTTCACCACCCGCCACCACCGAGGTCGCCTGGTCGCGCCGGCGGACGTCCTGGCGACCGTCCTGTCCACCGCGTCCGCCAGGTCCTGGGAGCGCGAGCGCGCCGCGTGCCGCACCGCCGCCGCCCACGGGCCCGGCAGCCCGGACGCGGCCGCCTCACCGACGTCCCTGATCGCCGTCTCAACCTGAGCCCTCTGTACGGCCGATGCCGCAGGAACCGAGGTACGGCCGACGATCTCCCCACCCGGCGCTCCGGCCGCTCCCCCGGCCTCCGTGCCCTCCAGTTCCCTGCCCGCTCTGCCGGTCACGCCACCGGCCGCCACGCCCGGCAGGGCCATGCCGCCGATGCGCAACCGCCGGAGAGGATCCGGCCGGAACCTCCTGAGCCACCTGGTGACCGGCCACCCGGTGGCGACGATCGCCCGGTGCCGGTGCCCTCTGGCCACGGCCTCGACGACCAGCGGCACCCCCGCCGCCTGGGACAGCGCTCCGGTGAGCGCCCTGCCCAGCCCTGCCGTCGGCTTCGCCCCGCCCACGGCGACGCCGTCCGCCGGAGCCTCGTCCGCGCGAGCGGCCGTGCCGTCCGTACGGGGCGACCGATCCGGGCGTGGTCCTGCGGTGGCGAGGCGGGCGGCGGCGGTCGTGACGTCGGCGACCAGCCGGGCGGACCAGGACTCGCGTTCCGAGACCCGGTCCTCAAGGAGCGAGCGCAGTTGGGGCAGCCCCGTCCCGGTCCTGGCGGAGACGGCGAGCACCGGAACGCCCTTCATCCCGTCGTCGTCCAGCAGCCGGCGCAGGTCGCGCAGGCAGCGGTCGACGGCCTGCGCGGGCAGCCGGTCCACCTGGTTGAGCACCACCACCGTCACGTCGCGGTGCGCGGCCAGCGGGCGCAGGTAGCGCTCGTGGAGCGCCGCGTCGGCGTACTTCTGGGGATCCACCACCCACACCAGGAGGTCGACGAGCTCCACCAGGCGATCCACCTCCAGGCGGTGGGAGAGCCGGATGGAGTCGTGGTCGGGAAGGTCCAGGAGGATCAGCCCGGACAGGTCGCCGGCGGTGGTGGAGGAGTGGCGCTGCGGGACGTCGAGCCAGTCCAGCAGCGGGCCGGCGCCCTCGCCGTCCCACAGAGCCGCCTGCGCGGTCGAGGTCGTCGGCCTGGTGACGCCCACGGCCGCCAGCTCCGCACCGGCCAGGGCGTTGTAGAGCGACGACTTGCCGCTGCCGGTCGCCCCCGCCAGCGCGGCCACGGTGTGGCCGACCGACAGGTTGCGGCGTGCCCCGGCCCGCTCGGCGACCGAACGTGCGCCGGACACCGCCTGCTCGGGCAGCCGCCCCTCGGCCAGCGTGGCCGCCTCAAGAAGGGCGGCGAGCCTGGAGTCGAGAGACGGGCCCTCCTTACGGCGCAGCAGCTTCACGGCCTCTCCTCGGGGTCGGGCGGCATCGGGCCTCGCACGGGCCCGGCGGCCGGAAGCTCGGCGGTGGGCGGGTCG